>NZ_JBHWJY010000007.1:81319-161467 GCF_042731135.1 Streptomyces sp. NPDC059874 | reverse complement strand
TCAAGCACAAGACGCTGTTCGACGAACATCAGGCATTCCCCTCCTCTCTGGCAGTAGCGGCTTGACGGCTTAGCTCCGTGAGATGTCTTTCTCAGCCCGCGGCCACGGTGAGCGGTGCCCAGCGGCGGGTCCAGTCGCCGGGCAGTCCGGGGATGCCCCGGGTCATGACGGCGTTGAAGGCGATGGAGTCGAGGCCGCGGTCCTTGAGCCAGCCGAGCAGTTCCTCGTGGCGGACGTCGATGTCGGTGCGCAGCGGGCGGTCGGTGCCCAGGGCGAGCGCGGTGATCAGCGACTGGGCGGTGCCGATGTCGTGGGCGACGAGCGGGCCGATGACATGGGTCTCCATGTTGGGCCAGGCCGCGGCGTATCCGATGAGGGTGCCGTCGCCGGTTCGGTCCTCGGCGACGAGCAGCTGATCGGCGAAGGCGGGCAGCCGGGTGATCATGTGGGTGCGGTCGGTGCCGAAGACCTCGGCGTCCAGACGCAGGATGCGCGGGAGGTCCTCGGCGTTGGCCGGTCGGACCAGCGGGGTGCCGTACGCGTCGGGAGTGCCTTCGGGGCGGAAGGTGCCCTTCAGCATCTCGGCTCGGCCGGTGGTGTCGAAGCCGAGTTCCTCGTAGAGGGGGCGGCCGTAGGGAGTGGCGTGCAGGGTGAGGGGGACGCCCTTGAGTACGTCGTCGCAGACGTGCTCCATGAGGCGGCGCCCCAGGCCCTGGCGGGCGTAGCGGTCGGCGACCAGGACCATCCCGACGGCGGCGAGTTCCGGTCCGGCGTGGGTCTGTCCGTATGGGGTGACGACGCAGGCGGCCGCGAGTCCCTGGCCGTCGGGGGCGTCCACGCCGTAGCCGTTTCCGGCGGCGAGGAGGAGTCCCCACTTGTGGTCCTCGCGCGGCCAGCCGCGGTTCTCTGACAGGTCGGCGCAGCGGCGGAGATCGTCCACGCTCAGCGCTCGGATCGGCAGATCGGTGATGTGTGGTGGTGTCACCGGCTCAGACTGGATCACTGACCGGGGCCCGTCCAGGGGATTTGGGTCGATGTTTCACGTGAAACATCGACCGTGAAACGTGGTTTCACGTGAAACACAGCGACTAGCCTCGACGTCCATGACCCTCCTGCACCTTTTCGATCTCGACGGGACGCTGATGTACGGCTCGGCGGCGCCGGTCGAGATCTCCCGTCAGCTCGGCGTGGGCGCCGAGATCGCCGCGCTGGAGCGGTCCTTCGGGGCCGGGGAGATCGGGCCGCACCAGTTCTCGGTGGCGGCGCACGCGCTCTGGGCGGAGCTGACGCCCGCGCACGTCCGGGCAGCTTTCGAGGGGGCGCCCTGGTTGGCGGGCATTCGGGACGTGTGGCGGGAGATCCGGGAGCGCGGGGACTACTGCGCGGTGATCTCCCTGTCGCCGTCCTTCTTCGTGGAGCTGCTGCTGGAGTGGGGCGCGCACGCCGCGCACGGTTCTGTCTTCCCGGAGGTGCCGTTCACCCGGCCCGTGGATGCGGCGGGGATCCTGACGCCCGCGGGGAAGGTCACGGTGGCGGACCGTCTGTGCGAGCGGTTCGGGGTGAGCCGGGGTGACTGCGTCGCGTACGGGGATTCGGTGACCGATGCCCTGCTCTTCGAGGCGGTGCCGGTCTCCGTGGCGGTCAACGCGCGGCCTTTTCTGGCGGAGCGAGCGACCCACGTGTACAAGGGCAGGGACCTTCGAGAGGCATACCAGCTCGTAGGGGTGGCACGCCCGGGAGTTGAGGCATCTTAAGGGGAAAGTGGGTTCGAAACGCGGATTTTCCGCATTTCCCCGCAGGCCTCTGAGTCGGATGGCACGCTGTGAAGCCCGGAACCACGGATTCACAGGCCGTGGCGTGTGCAGACCCGACCGAGATGCTCGAAGCGAGGCACCGCATGGACGCTCCGCCCACCAGATCGGCCAGACGGGGAACGGCCCGGATACCCGGTCAGGGCGCGGCGCCCGAGGCCTCGCCCGACGCCGTTCTGATCCGCCGGACGCTCGCGGAGATCGCGCCGGTCGCCGACAGGGTGACCTCGTACTTCTACGCACTGGTGTTCACCGGGCACCCCGAGGTCCGGGGCATGTTCCCCGCCGCGATGGACGCGCAGCGCGATCGGCTGCTGAAGGCGCTGCTCACCGCCGCCGAGCACATCGACAATCCGGATGTGCTCGCCCCCTACCTGCGCCGGCTGGGTACGGGGCACCGCAAGTACGGGACGATGGCCGGGCATTACCCCGTGGTCGGCGAGGCGCTGATCGGGTCGCTGGCCCGGTACGCGCACGAGACCTGGGGGCCGGAGACGGAGGCCGCCTGGGTGCGGGCGTACACCGCGATCTCGCAGATCATGATCGACGCGGCGGCGGAGGACGAGGTGAAGGCCCCGGCGTGGTGGCACGCGGAGGTGGTCTCCCACGATCTGCGCACCCCGGACATCGCGGTGCTGACGGTCCGCCCCGACCAGCCGTACGCCTTCTTGGCCGGTCAGTACACGAGCCTGGAGACCCCGTGGTGGCCGCGGGTGTGGCGGCACTACTCCTTCGCTTCGGCGCCGCGCGCCGACGGGCTGCTGTCCTTTCACGTGAAGGCCGTTCCGGCGGGCTGGGTGTCCAACGTGCTGGTGCGCCACGCGCGCCCGGGGGACGTGCTGCGGCTGGGCCCGCCGGCCGGGTCGATGATCGTGGACCACACCACGGACAACGGGATGCTGTGTCTGGGCGGTGGCACCGGCATCGCCCCGATCAAGGCGTTGATCGAGGACGTGGCCGAACACGGGGAGCGGCGGCCCGTGGAGGTGTTCTACGGGGCGCGCAGCGACCACGACCTCTACGACAAGGACACCCTGCTGGGCCTGCAGCGCACGCACCCGTGGCTGTCGGTGCGCCCGGTGGTCGGCGACGGCTTGGCCGGCCAGCTGCCGCAGGCGGTCGGTGAGCACGGGCCGTGGAGTTCGTACGACGCGTACATCTCCGGGCCGCCCGCGATGATCCGCAACGGGGTGGACGAGCTCAAGCGGATAGGGATCCCCGACGAGCGGATCCGGCACGACGCGGTCGAGGAGCTGGCGGGCGTCGCGGGCTGACACCGGCGGGCACGTCCCCGCCGGTGCCGGCCCGGACCGATTTCAGCCCAGGTCGGGGGCGTGCATGGCGCGGACCCCCTCGATGTTGCCGTCGAGGTAGTGCCGCAGGGACAGCGGGACGAGATGTACGGCGGCGATGCCGACGCGGCTGAAGGGCACGCGGACGATCTCGTACTCGCCCTCGGGCTGGTCGATCTCGGGTCCGTGCCGTTGGGTCGGGTCCATTGATTCGAGGTGGCAGACGAAGAAGTGCTGCACCTTCACGCCGGTGACTCCCCCGTCGGCGATGTGCTCGACGGTGTCGACGAAGCAGGGCACCACATCGGTGATCTTCGCGCCGAGTTCCTCGTGGACCTCTCGGTGGAGGGCGTCGACGACGGTGGCGTCCGAGGACTCCACTCCCCCGCCGGGGGTGAGCCAGTAGGGATCGATGCCGGGCTTGGTGCGCTTGATGAGGATCAGGTCGTCACCGTCGAGCAGGATCGCGCGGGCGGTGCGTTTGACCACGGGACGTTCGGTCATGGGAGAAGAGTGGCCCACGACTCCGCTTCTGAAACGCGCCACGTGTCTCGAACGGGAGCTCACCAGTGTGCGGCGGCGTGCAGCAGCAGCTCGTGGGCCCGCGCGAGGTGGGCGAGGGCGAGGCTGCCGGCCCGTACGACGAGGAACCAGGTGCGCAGCGGCGGCAGCGCCGGTTCGGCCAGGGCCACGATCCGGCCGCCGTCGAGGTCGTCCTGGCAGAGGTATCGGGGAATCACGGCGAGTCCGGCGCCGGACTTCACGCATTCCAGTACGGCGCGCAGATCGGGCGCGACCACGGTGGCGGCGGATTCGGGCGGTGTCTCGAAGACGGTGGCCCAGTAGCGGGTGACGAGGGGCAGGCTCTCGTGGACCTCGACGAGCGGGATGCCGTCGAGCGCGGCGGGACCTTCCACGTGCAGCCGGTTCAGGTCGACGAGGGCGGCCCAGTAGGGAGCGGCGACCAGGACGTGCTCCTCGTCGCACAGGGTGGTGGCGGTGAAGAGTCCGCCGCGCGGGCGGGCGGTGGTGACGACGAGGTCGTGGTGGCCGGCGGCGAGGCCGTCGAGGGTCTCCTCGGCGCCGGTCTGCAGGGTGGCGCGCAGGGTGTGGCCCTGGCCGACCAGCGGCGCGAGGGCGGGCAGTACCCGCAGGCTCAGGAATTCGGGGGGTCCGGCGACGTGGAGGGTGCGTAACGCTCCGGCGGCCTCCCGCTCGCTCTCGGTGATCCGCAGCAGGGCGTCGAGGTGCGGGGCGGCCTTGTGGGCGAGTTCGTCGCCGACGGCGGTGGGGGTGACGCCGCGGGCGCGGCGGTGGAAGAGGGGGCGTCCCAGCTGGCGTTCGAGGGTGCGGATCTGCGAGGTGACGGCGGGTTGGGACAGTCCGAGGAGGGCTGCGGCGCGGGTGAAGGACCCGGCCCGGTGGACGGCGACGAAGGTGCGCAGCAGAGCCAGGTCCATGGCGGCACCTCGACCTCTCGGTGGGGGCCTTCAACTATAAATATGCGGATAGGCCCCTGTCGTTACCGTGATTGGACTCTGACGCTGAGTCAACTAGCCTTGTCGCGTGGTTCCCGCCGGTGTTTCTCCCGCGATGAACCCGGGCGGTCCGAGCCACGAGGGGGGAGGCTCGGACCGCTTTCCAGGGCCTGTTCAGCTGCCGGCAACCGCCGAATCGAGGGCCCGCAGGACGTCCGCGACCAGGTCTTCGGTGTCCTCGGCGCCGGCGGAGAAGCGGATGAAGCCCTCCGGGACGGCGTCCCCGCCCCACCGTCCGCGCCGCTCGGCGGTGGACCGTACCGACCCAAAACTCGTGGCGTCCTCGACCAGGTGAAGAGCGCTCATGAAGCGTTCCGCGTGCGCGCGGTCTGGCAGCGTGAAGGAGACGACCGAGCCGAAACCGCGCATCTGGCGGGCGGCCGTCTTGTGGGAGGGGTCCGTGGCCAGGCCGGGGTAGCGCAGCCCGGAGACTTCGGCGCGCCCGGTCAGGGCCTCGGCGACGGCCAGTGCGTTGGCCCACTGGCGCTGCGCGCGCAACTGGATGGTGGCCAGCGAGCGGTGGGCGAGCCAGGCCTCCATGGGGCCCGGGATGGCGCCGACGATCTTGCGCCAGCGGCGGACGAGGGCGGCGAGTTCGGCGTCCCGGCAGACCACGTAGCCGAGGAGCAGGTCGCCGTGGCCGGTGAGGCCCTTGGTGCCGCTCGCGACGGAGAAGTCCGCGCCGAGGTCCAGGGGGCGCTGTCCGAGCGGGGTGGCCAGGGTGTTGTCGACGGCGACCAGGGTCCCGCCGGCGTGTGCGGCGTCCACCAGGCGGCGTACGTCGCAGACGTCGAGCCCCGGGTTGGAGGGGGTCTCGATCCACAGCAGCCGGGCCCCGTCGAGGACGCCGAGTTGGGCCTCGTCGGCGGTCGGAGCGGTGCGCACGTGGATCGCGTACGCCTCCAGCTGCTCGCGCAGCAGCGGTAGGGCCTGGTAGCCGTCGTCGGGCAGGACGACGGTGTCACCGTGGCGTGCCTGGGAGAGGAGCACGGCGGAGACCGCGGCCATGCCGGAGGCGAAGACCACGGTGTGCACGTCCTGGCCGGGGGCTTCCAGTTCCCCGATCGCCTGCTCCAGCAGGGTCCACGTGGGGTTGGTGTCGCGGCCGTAGGTGTACGGGCCTTCGACGTCGCCGGGCAGGTGGAAGTGGGCGGCGAAGGCGGGCCCGGGCAGGGTCGGTTCGTTCTTGACGGGCGCGGGCAGTCCGGCGCGGACGGCGCGCGTGCCGTCGCCGAGCCGGGCTGCCCCGCCGCCCGCCGTTGTCTCGTCGGGACGCTCGTTCACGCGGTGTGCTCCTTCAGTGCCGGGGCCGGGGCCGGGGCCAGGGCCGGGGCCAGGGCCGGGGCCAGGGCTTCGCGTACGGCGTCCAGCAGGCCGGGGCTCGCCGCCTCGACCAGCTCCAGGCACTCCTCGAACCCGTCGAGCGACCCGTAGTAGGGGTCGGGTACGTCGCCCTCCGCGGCCGTGGCCGCCGGGTCGAAGGACCGCAGCAGCCGGACCTTGGCGGCGTCCTCCGGGGTGGGCGCGAGCGCCCGGAGGTCCCGCAGGTGCCCGGCGTCGAGCGCGATGACGAGGTCGAGGCCGGCGAACCAGGAGGACCGGAACTGCCGGGCCCGGTGGGCCTGCTCGTAGCCGGCGGCCTCCAGGACGGAGACGGTCCGCGGGTCGGCCGGGTGGCCTTCGTGCCAGCCACCGGTCCCGGCACTGTCGACCTCGACCAAGGCGTCGAGTCCGGCTTCGGCGACGTGGGCGCGGAAGACGGACTCGGCCATGGGCGAGCGGCAGATGTTGCCCGTGCAGACGAAGCAGACGCGGTACATGGGAGGCCTGTTTCAGTTCTTGTCGGGCAGGACCATGTTCACGGCCCAGCTGACGATGGAGATGATCAGGCCGCCGACGACGGCGGTCCAGAAGCCGTCGACGTGGAAGCTGAGGTCGAGCTGCTTGGCGAGCCAGGAGGTCAGCATCAGCATCAGGGCGTTCACGACGAGGGTGAACAGGCCCAGGGTGAGGATGAACAGCGGCAGCGAGAGCAGCTTCACCACGGGCTTGACGATGAAGTTGACCAGGCCGAAGACCAGCGCGACCAGGAACAGCGTCAGCGTCCGGCGGCCCAGGCTGCTGCCGTCGTCGAGGGTGATGCCGGCGAGCAGCCAGATGGCGACGGCCAGGGCAGCCGCGTTGGCGAGCGTCTTGACTACGAAATTCGTCATGTGTCTGATCGTGGCAGAGAAGATCCCGCTGGGACATCCGCAGATGAGCGGATACCCGGGAACGACTGAGTACAAGGGGCACAAGGACGATGAAAGCGTTCCGGCTGGACGAGCTCGAAGCGGAGCGCGCCGCCAACGACGGCGCCTATCTGCAGTTCCTGCGTGAGCGGAACATGTCGGTCGGGCTGTACGCGCTCGACGCGGGGCAGAGCGACCCACAACAGCCGCACCGGCAGGACGAGGTGTACTTCGTGGTGAGCGGGAGGGCCTCCATCACGGTCGGGGAGGAGACGACGATGGTCGCGCGCGGCAGCGTGGTCTACGTTCCGGCGGGAGTCCCGCACAAGTTCCACCACATCACCGAGGACCTGAAGGTGATGGTGGTGTTCTCCCCGCCGGAGGGCTGAGCGTCCCACCGGGTCAGGGTCGGGCCCCTCGTCCGAGGCCCAGCCCCTAGGGGGCGGATCAGGGGACTCCGGGGGCTTCCGGGCCCCCGCGGGCGTCCGCCGACTCCTAGCATCGAGAGCAGGAAGTCACGGATGAGGACGAGCAACAGGAAGAGGTCGGGAGACATGGACGGGATCCGAGAGACATTCGCGGGCATGCCCTGGTGGGTCAAGTGGGTCGCCGTTCCGCTGCTGGTGCTGTTCGTCTTCGGCGGTGTGATCACGAGCATCCTGGGCGCGCTGATCGGGATCGTCTTCAAGCTGCTCGTCTTCGCCGGCCTCGTCGGTGGTCTGATCTTCCTCGTGAAGAAGGTCGGCGGTCGTGGCGGTTCGAAGTCCTCGTCCACCGAGTGGTAGAAGTGTGCGGACGGGATGGTTCCGCGATTGCGCCAGGCGAGGGAACGTGAAGCGGTAAACCGCTCACACGCCGGGAATCGGCGGATAGAGTGGCAATCTGTGCCGTTCCCTGGGCACCGAAAGCCGGTTCTGCCGCCCTGACCTGCGGTTATGCCAAGTAGCCGCCGAGTACGACCCCCAGGATCTATGGCATGTGCGGGGGCGGCCCCCGCAGGGCGGGCCTCCCCGAAGGCCCGCTGCCACGCCTGGGGGTGAGCTTTGTCTTCGGTTCACAATGCCGGTGTGCCGACTCTGATCGGTTCGGTGCAGAGGGCGCTGAGGCTGCTCGAAGCAGTGGGGTCCCATAGTGAGGGAGCCCCGGCGAAACAGCTGGCGCGCGAAGCCGGGCTCCCGCTTCCCACCGCGTACCACCTACTGCGCACCCTCACGCACGAGGGATACCTGCGCAGAGAGAGCGGAGTGTTCGTTCTGGGCGACGCCGCCGGGCGGCTCGCCGGCGGCGGACTTCAGCAGAAACGTCGCGGCATGATCCTCGACTCCCTCGCGCACTTCCGCGACACGGTCGGGGCCCCCGTCTACTTCGCGGTCTACCGAGAGGGTGAGATCGAGGTCGTGGGCGTCTCGGGCACCCCGGCCAACCCGGCCTGCGAGGAGTGGGCCGACTTCCGGGAGACCGGGCACGCGCACGCGATCGGGCAGTGCCTGCTCGGACAGCTCGACGAGAAGACCCGCCAGGAGTACTACGACCGCCACCCGGTCGAGGCCATCACCCCTTATACCGTGCGGGATCTGCGCTCCCTGGAAAACCGCATCGGGGCCCTCGGGCGAATGCAGCCAGTAACCGAACGCCAGGAATATGCCCTGGGCACGGTCTGCGCCGCCATCCCCATCACGGCGGGCGATACCGCGGCAACCATGGCGATTTCTCTTCCTCTGCACCAGGAAGACCGATTGCTGTATGCGGTCGATCGGCTACGGAGTGAAGTAGGCGCGCTGTTGAGCACCCTCTCGTTCTCTATCAGTATCTGAAAACTCACTCCTTGTGATCTGCTAGCGCTTCCACCACTCTTGTCAAGAGGGCCTTGGGGGATCATTCCTGGCCACTTCCACTACAGCGGGGTAGGCAATGCGCGAGTCGGTACAGGCAGAGGTCATGATGAGCTTCCTCGTTTCCGAGGAGCTCTCGTTCCGGATTCCGGTGGAACTCCGGTACGACGCTCGTGACCCCTACGCAGTCCGCCTGACCTTCCACCTTCCCGGAGACGCGCCCGTGACCTGGGCGTTCGGCCGGGAGCTTCTCCTCGACGGCATCAACAAGCCGTGCGGTGACGGCGATGTGCACATCGCCCCCACCGATCCCGAGGAACTGTCCGATGTCCACATTCGGCTCCAGGTCGGTGCCGACCGAGCCCTGTTCCGCGCCGGCGCGGCGCCACTCGTCGCGTTCCTCGACCGGACCGATCGGATCGTTCCGCTCGGCCAGGAGCGGAACCTGGGTGATTTCGAGGAGAACCTCGACGAGGCGCTCGGCAAGATCCTCGCCGAGTCGAGGCAGAACGAGCAGAACGCGGGCTGACGCCGGCACCAGGTAACACCGGCAGTACAGGCAACACCGGTGTCCGCTGACCAACGGACGACGACCACCATGAGGACCGGCTCAGCGTGCCGACGCGCTGAGCGCCACGTCCCGCCGACTTTCACCGGCCGGCACCGCACGCGACCTGACCAGCCGCGTCCGCCGGCCCTTCGTTCCCGTTGTCCGGGAACCACCATTCAGCGCTTGCGCCGCCGGCCCCGGCCGCCGCGGACCGGCCCCGAGGCCGGCGAGGCGACCGGGGATTCCGGTCGGTCGGCCGAAACGACCAGCGCGGCCAGCGCCGTGGTCACCGGGACCGAGGCCACGAGCCCGATCGAGCCCACGAGGGTCCGCACGATCTCCTCCGCGACCAGCTCGCTATTGGCCACGGATCCCATGCTGCTGTTCGCGATCGAGAACAGCAGAAGCAGTGGCAGCGCGGCGCCCGCGTAGGCCAGTACGAGCGTGTTGACCACCGACGCGATGTGGTCGCGGCCGATCCGGATGGCCGCCCGGTAGAGGCCACGCGGACCCATCGTCGGGTCGGCCTGGTGGAGTTCCCAGACCGCCGAGGTCTGGGTGACCGTCACGTCGTCGAGTACACCCAGGGATCCGATGATCACGCCCGCGAGCAGCAAACCGCTCATGTCGATGTCCGGATAGAGGCCGTGGATCAGGCCGGTGTTGTCGTCGGTGTTGCCGCTGAGGAACGCCCAGTCGATGAACAGCGAGCCCAGGAGCCCGATCAGCAGCAGCGAGACGAGCGTGCCGAGGACGGCGACCGAGGTCCGGGCCGTCAGGCCGTGGCACATGTACAGGGCGATCAGCATGATGGCGCTCGCGCCGATGATCGCGACGAGCAGCGGATTCGAACCCTGCAGGATGGCCGGGAGGATGAAGAGGGTCAGCACGCCGAAGCTGACGACCAGCGCGATCAGCGCGAACAGCCCGCGCATCCGCCCGACGACCACGACCGCGACGGCGAAGATGCCGGCCAGCAGGGCCATCGGGAACTTCCGGTTCACGTCGATCACCGAGTACTGGAGGTCGCGCGGGGCGTCCGGAGCGTAGGCCACGACCACCTCCTGGCCCTTCTCCAACTGCCGTGGCGCACCCGGCTGGACGACCTCCACGAAGGTCCGCCCCTTGTCCGAGCCGGTGCCGACCTCCACGGTCGCCTTCTTGCACTCCCCGGTCTGCGCGGCCTGCGCCTCGCGCCCCTCGGGGGTGGACGCATCGCCGGTCGGCGGCACCTGTGAGGCGTTCACGGATTTGCAGTCGACACGTTCCAGGGAGACGACCGTGCCCTGCTGGGTCTGCCGGTCGAAACCGACCCCCGTGCGCTCGTGGGCGGGGGCGCCGCCCGGCCAGAGCACCGCCATGCCGACGAAGACGGCGGCGGCGAAGGGGATCAGTACGGCCGCGATGACCTTGCGCAGGTGCTTCGAGACGGGAGCGGCCGGACCGTGGCCGTGGCTGTGCCCGCCGTGGCCGTGGCCGTGGCTGTTCCCGTGCGAATGGCCGGAGGCTTGGCCGGCACCTGAGTGCTCGTGGCCGGTGTGGCCATGGGGCTCTGTGGGCTCGTTGGGGGGCTGCGGCGAGGACGTCACCGGCAGATCATCGCAAGAGATGAGGGGGGCCCACTGTTCAGCACGCCATGGATGACGCTAGCGTGGGGGCTACTTTGCACAACGCGGGAGCTCGGAGCACCGGGCTGAGAGGGCGCTGATCACCGTACGCGCATCACAAATGCGTACGGGAAGAGGCTGCGTCGACCGCCGAACCTGTTACCGGGTAATGCCGGCGTAGGGAGATCAGGTCTCATGACCATTCAGGACGACGCACGCACGCCTGCCGTCAGCCAGGACACCGACGGCCAGACCGAGCGCCAGCCCGGCTGGCACAAGGGATACCTGGCGGGCTCCCGCCCCGACATCCGGGTGCCGGTCCGGCAGGTCCACCTCACCAACGGCAAGGACGTGACGCTCTACGACACGTCCGGTCCGTACACCGACCCGCAGATCGAGACCGACGTGCGGCGGGGCCTGCCCCCGCTGCGCGAGAACTGGATCATCGGCCGCGGCGACACCGAGGAGTACGCGGGCCGCCCCGTGCGCCCCGAGGACGACGGCATCAAGCACACCTCGCCGCGCGGTGGCCTCAAGAACCTCGACGCGGTCTTCCCGGGCCGTCCCCGCCAGCCCCGCCGGGGCCGCGGCGGCGCGGCGGTCACGCAGCTCGCGTACGCCCGTCGCGGCGAGATCACCCCGGAGATGGAGTACGTCGCGATCCGCGAGAACGTCTCCCCCGAGGTGGTTCGCGAGGAGATCGCCGCAGGTCGGGCGGTGCTTCCGGCCAACGTGAACCACCCCGAGATCGAGCCGATGATCATCGGTAAGCGGTTCCTGGTGAAGGTCAACGCCAACATCGGCAACTCCGCGGTCACCTCCTCCATCGAGGAGGAGGTCGACAAGATGACCTGGGCGACCAAGTGGGGCGCCGACACGGTCATGGACCTGTCCACGGGCCGCAACATCCACACCACTCGTGAGTGGGTCCTGCGCAACTCCCCCGTGCCGATCGGCACCGTGCCGCTGTACCAGGCGCTGGAGAAGGTCGACGGCCGCGCCGAGGACCTGACCTGGGAGATCTACAAGGACACGGTCATCGAGCAGGCCGAGCAGGGCGTCGACTACATGACGGTCCACGCCGGCGTGCTGCTCCCGTACGTGCCGCTGACCGCCCGCCGCAAGACCGGCATCGTCTCGCGCGGTGGCTCGATCATGGCCGCGTGGTGCCTGGCGCACCACAAGGAGAACTTCCTCTACACGAACTTCGAGGAGCTCTGCGAGATCCTCGCGACGTACGACGTCACGTACTCGCTCGGTGACGGCCTGCGCCCCGGTTCGATCGCGGACGCCAACGACGCGGCGCAGTTCGCGGAGCTGAAGACGCTCGGCGAACTGAACACGATCGCCAAGCGGCACAACGTCCAGACCATGATCGAGGGCCCGGGCCACGTCCCGATGCACAAGATCAAGGAGAACATCGACCTCCAGCAGGAGATCTGCGAGGAGGCGCCGTTCTACACGCTCGGCCCGCTGACCACGGACGTCGCGCCCGCGTACGACCACATCACCTCGGGCATCGGCGCCGCGATGATCGCCTGGTGGGGCACCGCGATGCTCTGCTACGTGACGCCCAAGGAGCACCTGGGCCTGCCCAACCGGGACGACGTGAAGACCGGCGTCATCACGTACAAGATCGCGGCGCACGCCGCGGACCTGGCCAAGGGGCACCCGGGCGCCCAGGAGTGGGACGACGCCCTGTCGGACGCGCGGTTCGAGTTCCGCTGGGAGGACCAGTTCAACCTGGCCCTCGACCCGGACACGGCCCGCGAGTTCCACGACGAGACCCTTCCCGCGGAGCCGGCCAAGACCGCGCACTTCTGCTCCATGTGCGGTCCGAAGTTCTGCTCGATGAAGATCTCGCAGGACATCCGCCGTGAGCACGGCGGTGACCTGAAGGCCGAGGAGATCCAGGCGGGCATGGCGGAGAAGTCCGCCGAGTTCGCGGCCTCGGGCAACCGGGTCTATCTGCCGCTGGCCGACTGACCTGCATCAGCGAGACGACCGGCGACACCTTGGGGGGAGTCGCCGGTCGTCTGCGTTCAGGAACGCTGTGCCTTTTCCGCAGCAGGCTCCGCTCCCACTCGTCCGTCAAAGCAGCTGTTGGTGTCGCATCGCTAGTCCGATAAGAGGACTTGTCTGCGAGGTGTCCCGCCACCCGCGTCAGCGCTTCCCACGCTGACCGATGTGGCCAGAGAGGCCCACCACACATCGTTCGATCGGTGTCGAGTAGGAGTGCTATGAGCCCCGAGCACAGGACCAGGTCAACGACGCTTGGACCGCTGCCGAGAAGGAGCAGATGGCTGACGGGGGGCACCCTGGCGTCGCTTGCCCTGGTCATGATGGGAGTCGCCAGTCCTGCCTTCGCCGTTGTGCAGAGCATTCGGGCGGCCGAGCGAGTGAACGCGGCGAGCCCCACGGGTGGGGACTCCTGCGAGCCGAACGGGCATCACCACCACCCGGACCACCACCCGGACCACGATCCTGACGACGAGCCGAAGACAGCTGGCCTCGAGGCCGGGCCCGACGGCGACGACAAGTGCGAGCAGGGCAGGCCGGGGCCGACGGGCGCGACGGGCGCGACGGGTACAACGGGCGCGACGGGTGCCACGGGTGTTCCGGGTACGGATGGCGCGACGGGCGCGACGGGCGCGACGGGCGCTGACGGCACCGATGGGGCGACTGGCGCGACTGGTGCCACGGGTGCGAGCGGCGCGACAGGTGCCACCGGCATCACGGGTGCGACGGGTGCGACGGGTTCGACGGGTGCCACGGGTGTAACTGGTGCGACCGGTGCCACCGGTGTGACGGGCGATACGGGCACTACTGGTGCGACCGGCGCCACGGGTGCCACCGGCGCCACGGGTGTCACAGGCACGACCGGTGCGAGGGGCGCGACCGGTGCGACCGGCGCCACGGGTGCGACCGGCGCCACGGGTGCCACCGGCGCCACGGGTGTCACAGGCGCGACCGGTGCGACGGGCAGTACCGGTGCGACGGGTGTCACAGGCACGACCGGTGCGACAGGCGCGACCGGTGCGACGGGCGCTACCGGTGCGACGGGTGCGACTGGTGTCACAGGCGCGACGGGTGCCACCGGTGCTACTGGCGCGACGGGTGCCACCGGTGCTACTGGCGCCACGGGTGCCACGGGTGCGACCGGGGCCACGGGCGCTACGGGCGCCACCGGTACTACGGGTACCGGGCCCTGTGACGACATCGACAGCTACGCGCCTTCGAACAACGTGTCGCACAGTGCCGCTCTCACGAACGGCATCGCCTACGCCGGCCGTGCGACCACGACCGGAGGTGTGCCCGTCTGGCAGGACATCACGAACGCAGACAACCCGGGATTCCCGTTCGGCAAGGCATGCGGCATCACGTTCCTCGGGCAGGGTGGCGACTCCTACATCCAGGTCGTGACGACGGACGGCAAGGTCTACCAGACACACGGTGACACCAACGGCAACGACTTCACCTGGAACGAGAGGTGGACCGAACTGACCCCCGCCCCGACTCCCCCAGCCCTCCGGGGCAAGCAGTTCAAGGGAGACCCGATGCGCGGAGCGTCCCGGAACCGCCTCCTCTAGGGAAGCCCGTTCCCGTTCCGGCAGGCGTATCCGGGCTCGGGTAGCCGCCCGGGTCCGCCCGGCCGATGCGACGGCCCGGCGTAACGATCGGAGGGCGCCGCTCCTCGGCCTGTCGGCCGGGGCGGCGCCCTCTGTCGCGTGCGGGGAGCGGAGGTCAGGCGACCACCTGATACTGCGGGTCCAGCTTGCGCCGGGCGAAGTCGAGGTTGGCGGAGACCCGGTCGAGCTGGTCGGCGGGGAGCTTGCCCGACTGCAGGAGGCGTTCGCAGCAATCGGCCGACTCCCGGTACTCGCCGACCCAGTAGGCGGCCACCGCGAGTTCGTCGAGCGCGCGCCATTCGTACCAGTCGAACTCGACGAACAGGATGTCGTCCGGGCGGGGGATCGCCGCTGCCTGCCGGGCGAACATGTGCGCCAGCGGGAAGCGGCTCTGCTGGCGGCAGATGCGGGCGAGACTGCCGAGCGCCTCGGCGCGCGACGGGCGGCTCTCGTGTGCACGGAGGAAACGGTCCGTCACCTCGGCCGGCGACCTGTCCAGGCTCGCCGCGAGCCGGGCCGCGTAGAGCTGGGAGCAGAAGGCCTCCTCGGCGAATCCGCCCATGCCCGACCGGAGGTCGTAGGCGGCGAGGGACTTCTCCGGTTCTCCCGCGTCGCGCCAGCTCTGGGCGAGGTAAAACGCGTAGCGGGCATTTCCCGGTTCCTTGCGGAGGCCCTCTTCCAGAACCTTCGCGTCGCGCAGATATTTCTGCCGTTCGCCTCCATCTCTGAGGCGTGCCCCGCCGCCGACGATGAGCATGTTGATGCCTTCGAGGACTCCGCTGCTGAACTGGTTCGATTCGCAGTCCAGGTACTCGTGGAGTACACCGACATATCGCCACGGCAATCGGGTCGATACCAGTGCGGGCCGCCAGTGAATGATGGGGGCGTGGTGAATTGCGATCCTGTACAGGTCGCGGGTCAGGTCCGGCATGTGAAAGCCGGGAGGTACCTCCATCACGTCGTCGGCGTCGATGAACAGCAGGTAGTCCGCGCTGGAGCGCGCGAGGTCGATGGCCTCGCTACGGCTGCCGTCGAAACCCTTCCACGGCCGCTCGTGCAGGACGCCGGGCAGGTCGCTGAAGAATTCTCGGATAATCTCTTGAGTTCCGTCGGTCGAGCCCGTATCCACGATCACCCATGTGTCGATCAAGGGGCGCACCGACTCCAGGCACTTCCGGATCACCGGGGCCTCGTTTTTTACGATCATGTTCAAGCAGACTGTTGCTTTCATGGATCCCATCCAGTGTGGTGATGAAAGTGCCCGCAAGTCGCACGTTGACGGTAGGGATCCGTGCAATGCCATGCAAGGAAGCGTGACCGCAATACGAGAAAGGCGCCATTCGGAGGCGTATCACTGGGCCAATCCGTTGATCTCTTTGCGAGGCGTCCCACAGCTTGTGACCGCGATCCTCACGATGACCGAGGTGGCCCGAAAAAGGCCACCACGCATCGTTCGATCCGGTTCTAGAAGGAGCGGCGTATATGAGTCCCGAGAACAAGACCAGGTCAACCCTCGGCCCTCTGCCCCGGCGGAGCGGTCTGGTGACCGGCGGAACCCTCGCCTCGCTTGCCCTGGTTTTGATGGGAGTCGTCACCCCCGCGCTCGCCGTGGGGCAGACCATCCAGACCGCCCAGACGGTCAAGGCGGTGAACCCCCCGAAGGACGACCACTGCGAGGACCACGGTCGGCCCGGCGACGACCACGGCCGACCGGGCGACGACCACGGCTACCCGGGCGAGGACTACTCGTGGGGCGCCGACGCCTGGCTCGACGGTCCGCACGGCGACGACAAGTGCGACGACAAGGGCAAGCCGGGTGCGACCGGTGCCACGGGCGCCACCGGTGCGACGGGTGCGACCGGCGCCACGGGCGCCACCGGTGCGACGGGCGCCACCGGCACGGGTGCGACCGGTGCGACCGGTGCGACGGGTGCCACGGGTGCGACCGGCGCCACGGGCACGGGCACGGGTTCGACCGGCGCGACGGGTGCGACCGGTGCCACCGGCGCGACGGGTGCCACGGGTGCGACCGGCGCCACCGGCACGGGTGCGACCGGCGCCACCGGTGCCACGGGTGCGACCGGTGCGACCGGTGCCACGGGTGCGACCGGTGCGACCGGTGCCACGGGTGCGACCGGTGCGACGGGCGAGTCCGTCTGCAGTGACGTCGACGCCTACAAGCCCAGCGGCAGCGAGGAGGTCAAGGCCGTACTGACCGGCGGCGTCGCGTATGCCGGTATCCGGAACCTCCAGCCGAGCCCGAGCGAGTTCATCTGGTACGACCTAACCGACACGCCCCCCGTCCCCCCTGCCGTGGCCTTCCCCGACAATGCCTGCGCCATCTCCATCGCCTCGCAGACCCAGTCGGCCGACGGCATCTCGATCCAGGTGCTCACCGAGGACGGGGCGGTGTACGAGACCAGGTGTGCGATCGACACCCTCGGAGGGGACCCGCCGCCGCCGTTCGACGCCAACACCCGGGTCCTCGACTGCAACGAGCAATGGACGCTGCTGACCCCAGGGCACCCGGCCCCGGGCGACACCGGCCCGAACACGGTACTGATGAACCGGGTTCACCCCGACCTCCGCAACATCAGGCCGAGCGGGCCCGCCAAGGGCCTCCACAAGGGCAGCAGCCAGCTGCCCAAGAAGAAGGGATGATCCCCTCGGCCACGTGCTGATCTGAACACTGTGCCGTGCCCGGCCGCGCCGGGCACGGCACACGCGCTTCCGGGCGTCCCTCTACTCCGGCCGGGGCTCCGCGAAAGCGGCCATTGGGGCCGAGTCACTGCTCCGATCCGTTGATATGACCGCGAGGCGTCGCGCCTCATGAGACCGGGACCTTCACGATGACCGAGGTGGTGCCCAAGGCCCCATCCCACATCGTTCGATCCGTATTCGAGAAGGAGCGGCGTACATGAGCCCCGAAAACAAGACCAGGTCAACCCTCGGCCCGCTGCCCAGGCGGAACAGCTGGCTGGGCGGCGGAACCCTCGCATCGCTGGCCCTGGTCATGATGGGAGTCGCCAGCCCCGCGCTCGCCGCGGGGCAGACCGTCCAGGCGGCGGAGGCGGTCACGGCGGCCAGGGCCTCGGGTGGGGACCACTGCAGGGACCACAAGCCGCACTACAAGCCGAAGGCGGCGCACACCGAGGCGGGGCCCATCGGCGACGACGAGTGCGACAAGGGCAAGAAGGGCGCGACGGGCGCGACCGGTGCGACGGGTGCGACGGGTGCGACGGGTGCGACGGGTGCCACGGGTGCCACGGGCGCGACCGGCGCGACGGGTGCGACGGGTGCGACGGGCACGGGCGCGACCGGTGCCACGGGCGCGACGGGCGCGACGGGTGCGACCGGTGCCACGGGCGCAACGGGTGCCACGGGTGCGACCGGTACGGCGCGGTGTGTGGACGTCGACGCCATCGCGGACAACAACGCCTGGGAGGTCAAGGCCGCTCTGACGGCGGACCGCACCGCCTTCGTCGGTATCCGCGACACCCAGGGCTCGTTCAACGGCCCCAACACCACCGAGTTCAGCTGGCACAACCTCACCATCAACCCCCCGCACACGAACTACCCGGATGACGCCTGTGGGATCTCCGTCGCCCACCAGGCGGGCAACATTTCGGTCCAGGTGCTGACCGAGTCCAATGAGCTCTGGGAGACGCTCTGCTTCGTCGTCAGCGAGAACGACCCCAATACGCCGCGCACCTTCGAGCTCGACTGCACGGACGATCCCAATGTGCCGCAGGACAACGGCGCGGGTCCCTGGACCCAGAGGATTCCGGGCCCGAGCGGTGTCGTCCCCCTGGCCCGCTCCGCGGTCAAGGAGCAGCACTCGGCCTCGCAGCTGGACGTCCCGAAGGGAATCAAGCGCGGCTGACGCGGCAGGAACCAACGCAGTGACACAGCACTGACCCACGCGGCCCGGAGCACGCCGGACTCACTCCGGCCCGCGCTCCGGGCCGCCGAAGTCCGGGCTGGTGAAGTCCGGTGACGAATAACCCGGCCGGGGACCCTCGTTGGGGGTCCCCGGGCTGGTGAAATCAGGGGCCGTGTAGCCGAGTTCGGGCATGCGGCCCCCTCGCCTGCGGGGCCCCGGGAGGCCCGGGGCCGCGCTCGGGTCGGCCAGCGCGTCCCGCAGGAACGGCATGATTCCCCGTTCCAGCAGGGCGTTGCGCCAGGCCTCCCGGGCCCGTGCGACCTCGTCCGGTATCGCCTCGGTCTCGTCCGCGCCCACCTCGGTCGCGCTGTTGCGCACGGCCGTCACCAGCAGCCCGATCACGGCGAAGAGCAACGCCGCCGCGGTGAGCGCGCCGAAGAGCCAACCGGCCGTCAGCATCGTCTCGGCGAAGGCCGGTTCGGGCTCGACCATCTTCAGGCTGTAGCCCACGAGCAGGAAGATCAGCATGGCGGTGCCCGCCAGGACCGGCGCGAGGACCGCGACCACGGCGCTGACGCCCACGCCCACGCCGCCGCTGTCCTGCTCGCCGCTCTCGTCCCCCGAAGTTCCGGGGGTGGACAGTATCTCGTCGCGCTGTTCCTCGCGGATCTTCACGTAGTGGTCGTACTCGGCCGCGGCCGCGGCCGTGAGCAGCGCGCGGGCCCCGAGGGCCATGGTGCGCAGCTGTTCGGCGTTGAGCCGTTCGCCGAGCGTGGCCAGCTCGGGCCGTTCGTGCGCGGTGCGCAGCGCCTCGTCGAGGAGCCGATCGAACTCCGGTCGGTCTTCGGTCAGCAGGTGCGGAGCGCTGGTCATGTGCATCCCCCGATGCTCCGTACAAGCCGGTATGCCCGCGTAGACCCGGGCGCCGGCACAAACGGAGGAGAGCCTGCTACGGATAGAGCGATGGTAGAGCGCCCACGCCGCAGGTTGACAGGGGCTTTCCGGAAATACCCCGCTGAGGGAACCCTCAGTCGTTCAGGGGAAGTTGTACGACGAGCAGCTTGCCCGCCATCGTGACCCCGCCGTCCATCGCGATGGCGAGGCCTTCCGCGTACACGTGCGGGCCGTCGACGGCCTCCGGGCCGCGTGCCTCGTCGCCGTCCTCGGTGCCCACTTCGCCGAGCAGGTAGGGGATGGGGCTGTGGCCGTGTACGACGCGGCTGCCGCCGTACATGCCGAGGAGTTCGCGCACGGCCTGCGGGCCGGTCTCCTCGTCGCGGAAGGCGAACCGCTTGGTGAACTTGCGGAAGAGGTCCCAGGTGATGTCGGCGTCGCCGCGGTTGAGCAGCTCGTGGATGGTGTCGTTGACGTCCTCGATGGAGTCGCCGTAGTCGAGGTAGGCCGTGGTGTCGGAGTGCAGCAGGAGGTGGTCCTCCACCAGGACGGCCGCGTCGAGGCGGGACATCCACTGCAGGTGCACGTCCTGGAGGCGTTCCATGTCGGTGCGCTGGCCGCCGTTGAGGAGCCAGGCGGCCTGGAAGGTCGCGGTGCCGGCGCCGGAGACGACGGGGGTGTCGCCGAACCGCTTGGCGCCGATGAGCAGCAGCTCGTGGTTGCCCATGAGGGCCTTGCAGTAGCCGCCGGCGGCGGCGGCCTCGGCGGAGAGCCGCATGACGAGGTCGATGACGCCGATGCCGTCGGGGCCGCGGTCGGTGAAGTCGCCGAGGAACCAGAGCCGTGCGTTTCCGGCGGACCAGCGGCAGTCCGCGTCGATCAGGCGCTGGGCCTGGAGCTCGGCGACGAGTTCGTCGAGGTAGCCGTGGACGTCTCCGACCACGTAGAGCGGTCCGGGGCCGGCGGTCTGGTCGTCCTGGGGGACGTACTGGACCTGGACGGTGTCGCCGGGGCCGCCGAGTGCGCCGCGGCCGATGACGGGCAGGTCGCGGAAGGTGGGGGTGTAGCCCTCGGGGTCCTCGTTCTCGTCCGCGTCCTCGGGCTCTTCGGGGGCCCGGCTCGTGACGACGGGGCCCGCCGCCGGTTCGGCGTAGGGCTTGGAGTACGTCTCCGCGTAGGGCTCGGCGTACGGCTCGGCGTACGTCTCGGCGTAGGGTTCGACGCCGCCGTCGGCGTAGTACGCGGGGTACTCGCCGTACACGGGGGTCTCGCCGGGAATCCCGGCGGACACGGCGTACGGGGCGGGCTCGGTGACCGGTTCGTCGACCGGCACCCGGAAGTCCCGCAGCGTCTCCGTCCGCATCGCGGGTCCCTGACCGGCCCCCTGAGTCATCGACCCCTCCACCACCGTCGCGCTGCCGTACACCTGCGGACCCTCCTGACCTCCGGGGAGGAGGGTCCGTGATGTCGTGCGCCCATCATAGGAATGCGGCTCGCGCTCTGTGACGCACCAGGGGTGGTGAATCCTGCGCGGAACCCGTCGTTCCTGCTGCTTTCTCCCGAAATGGGCGTTCCTGAACTGCTCGGTGGTCAGTCCTGTGCCGGTGAACGGGGCGGGCTGACGGTCGTACGGGGCTGCCTGCGCTGTGACGAGGTACGGATGATGAGCTCGGTCGGAACGACCTGTTCCACGGGTCGTCCGGTGTCCACTCCCTCGATGGCGTCGATGAGGAGCTGCACCACCGCGGTGCCGATGCGGCGGGGTTTGAGGGAGAGCGTGGTGATCGGCGGTTCGGTGTTGGCGTACACGGTGGACTCGCTGCAGCAGACGAGCAGCAGGTCCTCGGGGACGCGCAGGCCGTAGCGCCGGGCGGCGGCGAGCAGGTCGGTGCCGTTGGGGTCGAAGAGGCCGTAGACGGCGTCGGGCCGGTCGGGGCGGGCGAGGAGCCGGTCGGCGGCGACCGCGCCCGCGCAGGGGTCGTGGGCGGGGTAGGACTCGTAGACGGGGTCCTGGCCGACGCGCTCGCACCAGTTGAGGTAGGCGGTCGTGGAGAGCCGGGTGTAGGTGTCGGTGGTGGTGCCGGTGAGCAGCCCGATGCGGCGGGCGCCGGCGGCGGCGAGGTGGTCGAGCAGGCCGAGTACGGCGGCCTCGTGGTCGTTGTCGACCCAGGCGGTGACGGGGAGGGAGCCTGCGGGGCGGCCGTCGGAGACCACGGGCAGGCCTTGGCGGACCAGTTCGGTGACGACGGGATCGTGGTCGGAGGGGTCGATGACGACGGTGCCGTCCAGGGCGACGTTGGACCACACGTCGTGCCGGGAGGTGGCGGGGAGGATGACGAGGGCGTAGCCGCGGGCGAGTGCGGCGGAGGTGGCGGCCCTGGCCATCTCCGCGAAGTAGGCGAATTCGGTGAAGGTGAAAGGTTCATCCCCGTACGTCGTCACGGTCAGGCCGATGAGGCCCGACTTGCCGGTACGGAGGGTGCGGGCGGCGGCCGACGGGCGGTAGCCGAGGCGGTCGGCCACTTCGCGAACGTGGCGGCGGGTGGCGTCGGGCAGACGTCCCTTGCCATTGAGCGCGTCGGAGACGGTTGTGATGGAGACGCCCGCCGCGGCGGCCACGTCCCTGATGCCGGCCCGGCCCTGTCGGCCGGCGGCCCGCCGGGTGGTCTCGGTCCGGCTCACCTGATGCTTCCCTGCTGCTGTCATGGCGAGCCGATAGTAGGGCTCTGGGGGGCGGGTGGCCCGGGTGCATATGCACCCGTTGACAGGCACGATTCTGCATGTTTCGCCACCCCCAATGACCTTGGAAACGAAGGTATTTGGGCGCGCATTGCGAGAGTGCCGCTTGTCGGCGGGTCCGGGCATGCCAAGGCGGTGAGGTCTCGGGCCGGTCTCAACTCACCTGCACGAGGGATGCGCGCCACGGCGCAGGCCACCGGCGCGCGCATATATGCGCGCGCTCCCCCGCATTCCAGGCGCCCCCATTCTCGGAAGAGCGGAATCCTCATAAGGTGAGCAGTATTGAGTCGACGGCGACGTCGTACGGGATGGTCGAGGAGGACCTGCGGTGAGCGAGAAGAGCCCGAAGCTGCGCGCCGAGCTGGACGGCATTCCGACATACAAGCCCGGCAAGCCGGCTGCCGCGGGCGGTGCCGTCGCGTACAAGCTGTCCTCGAACGAGAATCCGTACCCGCCGCTGCACGGGGTGCTGGAGAGCGCGGTCGCGGCGGCCGGCAACTTCAACCGCTACCCCGACATGGCGTGCACCGGCCTGGTGAACGAGATCGCGGAGCGGTTCGGGGTGCCGGTCGAGCACGTGGCCACCGGCACCGGCTCGGTGGGCGTGGCCCAGTCCCTGATCCAGTCGACGGCCGGTCCGGGCGACGAGGTCATCTACGCCTGGCGCTCCTTCGAGGCGTACCCGATCATCACCCAGATCTCCGGTGCGACCTCCGTGAAGGTGCCGCTGACCGACGGTGACGTGCACGACCTGGACGCGATGGCCGAGGCGATCACCGAGCGGACCCGGCTGATCTTCGTCTGCAACCCGAACAACCCCACCGGTACGGCGGTGCGCCGCGCCGAGCTGGAGCGGTTCCTGGACCGGGTGCCGTCGGACGTCCTGGTGGTGCTGGACGAGGCCTACCGGGAGTTCGTGCGGGACACGGACGTGCCGGACGGCGTCGAGCTGTACCGCGACCGGCCGAACGTGTGCGTGCTGCGTACGTTCTCCAAGGCGTACGGGCTCGCCGGTCTGCGCGTCGGCTTCGCGATCGCGCACGAGCCGGTGGCCGCGGCGCTGCGCAAGACGGCGGTGCCGTTCGGCGTCAGCCAGCTCGCGCAGGACGCGGCGGTGGCCTCGCTGCGCGCCGAGGACGAGCTGATGGGGCGCGTCGGGGCGCTGGTGGGCGAGCGCGCCCGGGTCCACGAGACCCTGCTGGCTCAGGGCTGGACGGTGCCGGACACCCAGGCGAACTTCGTGTGGATGCGGCTGGGGGAGCGGACCGTCGATTTCGCGGCGGCCTGCGAGAAGGCCGGTGTGGTGGTCCGGCCCTTCGCGGGCGAGGGCCTGCGGGTCACGATCGGCGAGCCCGAGGCGAACGACCTCTTCCTGCACACGGCGGAGGCGTTCTTCAAGGAGCTGTAGACGGAGCTGTAGGTCGTCAGACCAGTTCCACGCGGATGGGGTCGCCGTCGCGGACGGTGGCCAGCAGGCGGGGGTCGCCGTCGAACGAGCCGAGCACGTTGCACGGGCTCGCCAGGCGGCTCTCGCCTCCGCGCGAGATGGGCGTGGGGCCGTAGGGCAGCGCGAGCGCGTCGCCCTCGGTCCAGAACGCGACCGTGCCGGGCTCGACGACCTGCTGGGCGTCGTCTTCCAGGGCCACGGAGACGCCGGTGTCGAAGTAGACCTCCTCGCCCCAAGTGTTGGCGGAGGCGGAGATCGGAAGGGCCGCGGCCAGCGCCTTGCTGGTCGGGGTCTCGTCGAGGGTTGCGGTGAGCAGGCCCGCGGGCCAGGAGATTCGAATCTTCATGCAACACATTCAACATTTTGTTGAATGTGTTGGCTAGAGGACCCCCGCTGCGAAGGGTCGAAAGTCGGTGCGCAATAATGCTTGTGAATGTGAACGCGTTCACAAGCGTGTCCTGCTTCCTCCCGGTATGGAGGGAACCCGCCAGGCAGACTGCGGCTGTGACCACGGCGACGACAAGGAGAAGACGACGTGGACCTAGCTTTGGCGCCAGAGACATTGGCGCGCTGGCAGTTCGGCATTACCACCGTCTACCACTTCCTCTTCGTTCCACTGACGATCTCGCTCGCCGCCCTCACGGCCGGCCTGCAGACCGCGTGGGTGCGTACGGAGAACGAGAAGTACCTCAGGGCGACGAAGTTCTGGGGAAAGCTCTTTTTGATCAATATCGCGATGGGTGTCGTCACCGGCATCGTCCAGGAGTTCCAGTTCGGCATGAACTGGTCCGACTACTCGCGGTTCGTGGGTGACATCTTCGGAGCGCCGCTGGCCTTCGAGGCGCTGATCGCCTTCTTCTTCGAGTCGACCTTCATCGGCCTGTGGATCTTCGGCTGGGACAAGCTGCCGAAGAAGATCCACCTGGCCTGCATCTGGATGGTGTCCATCGGCACCGTCCTGTCCGCCTACTTCATCCTGGCGGCGAATTCCTGGATGCAGCACCCCGTGGGGTACCGCATCAACGAGGAGCGGGGGCGGGCCGAGCTCACCGACTTCTGGCACGTGCTCACCCAGAACACCGCCCTCACCCAGTTCTTCCACACCATCACGGCCGCCTTCCTGGTCGGCGGCGCGTTCATGGTCGGCATCGCCGCCTTCCACCTGGCGCGCAAGAAGCACATCCCCGTGATGCGGACCTCGCTGCGGCTCGGCCTGGTCGTCATGATCATCGCCGGTGCAGGCACCGCCGTCAGCGGTGACCTGCTCGGCAAGGTGATGTTCAAGCAGCAGCCGATGAAGATGGCCGCCGCCGAGGCGCTCTGGGACGGCGAGGCGCCGGCACCCTTCTCGATCTTCGCGTACGGCGACGTCGACAAGGGCCACAACAAGGTCGCGATAGAGATCCCCGGCCTGCTGTCCTTCCTGGCGAACGACGACTTCAGCTCCTTCGTCCCGGGCATCAACGACGTCAACAAGGCCGAGCAGGAGAAGTACGGGCCCGGCGACTACCGGCCCAACATCCCGGTCGCCTACTGGGGCTTCCGCTGGATGATCGGCTTCGGCATGGCCTCGCTGGGCATCGGCGTGCTGGGGCTCTGGCTGACCCGCAAGAAGTTCATGCTGCCGCCGGGGCTGCGCACCTCGGAGGATGAGGTCCCGAACCTGGTCCTCTTCAAGCAGGCGCTGAGCCCCAAGTGGGGGCAGCTGTACTGGGTCGTCGCGCTGTGGACGATGGGCTTCCCGCTCATCGCCAACTCCTGGGGCTGGATCTTCACCGAGATGGGCCGCCAGCCGTGGGTGGTCTACGGGGTCCTGCGCACCCGGGACGCGGTCTCGCCGGGCGTCTCGCAGGGCGAGGTCCTCACGTCCATGATCGGCTTCACGCTGCTGTACGCCGCGCTCGCCGTCATCGAGGTCAAGCTCCTCGTCAAGTACGTCAAGGCCGGCCCGCCCGAGCTCACCGAGGCCGACCTCAACCCGCCCACCAAGATCGGCGGGGACGACAAGAACGCCGACCGGCCGATGGCCTTCTCGTACTGAGGCTGGGGAGACCACACCATGCAACTCCACGACGTCTGGTTCGTACTCATCGCCGTTCTGTGGATCGGCTACTTCTTCCTGGAGGGCTTCGACTTCGGAATCGGCGTACTGACCAAGCTGCTCGCCCGCGACCGCACCGAGAAGCGGGTCCTGATCAACACGATCGGACCCGTCTGGGACGGCAACGAGGTCTGGCTGCTCACCGCGGGCGGCGCGACCTTCGCCGCCTTCCCCGACTGGTACGCCACCCTCTTCTCCGGCTTCTACCTGCCGCTGCTGCTCATCCTGGGCTGCCTCATCGTCCGCGGTGTGGCCTTCGAGTACCGGCACAAGCGGGACGAGGAGCGCTGGCAGACCAACTGGGAACACGCGATCTTCTGGACCTCGCTGATCCCCGCGTTCCTGTGGGGCGTGGCCTTCGCCAACATCGTGCGCGGCGTGAAGATCGACCAGCACAAGGAGTACGTCGGCACCTTCCTCGACCTGCTCAACGCCTACTCGATCCTCGGCGGCCTGGTCACCCTCACCCTGTTCACCTTCCACGGCGCGGTCTTCGCCTCGCTCAAGACGGTCGGTGACATCCGGGGCCGCTCGCGCAGGCTCGCGACCCGGCTGGGTGTGGCCACCGCGGTGCTGGCCCTGGTCTTCCTGACCTGGACCCAGTTCACGCGCGGTGACGCCAAGAGCCTGATCGCCATGGTCATCGCGGTGCTCGCGCTGGTCGGGGCCCTCGGCTTCAACCAGGTGGGGCGCGAGGGCTGGTCGTTCGCACTGTCCGGGGTCACCATCGCGGCGGCCGTCGCGATGCTCTTCCTGACGCTCTTCCCGAACGTCATGCCCTCCTCGCTGGACGACGCGTGGAACCTCACGGTCACCAATGCCTCGTCCAGCGCGTACACCCTGAAGATCATGACCTGGTGCGCGGCCGTGGCCACCCCGCTCGTCCTGCTCTACCAGGGCTGGACCTACTGGGTGTTCCGCAAGCGCATCGGCACGCAGCACATCGTCGACGCGCACTGACGCCCGACCCTCCTGCTCGACCCTGCCTTGGGGGATGTTTCACGTGAAACCGATCGACCCGCGCCTGCTCCGGTACGCCCGCGCCACTCGTCTCTTCCTGGGGGCGGTGGTGGCCCTGGGCGTTGCCGGGGCGGGGCTGGTCGTCGGTCAGGCGATGCTCATCGCCGAGATCGTGGTCGGTGCCTTCGAGGAGGGGCTGGACGGGCAAGCGCTCCGGACGCCACTGCTGCTGCTCGCGGCGGTGGCGCTGGGGCGCGGCCTGGTCGCCTGGCTGACGGAACTGGCCGCGCACCGGGCCGGCGCGGCCGTCAAGTCGGAGCTGCGGGGCAGGCTCCTGGAGCGGGCCGCGGACCTGGGGCCCGGTTGGCTGACCGGGCAGAGGACCGGCTCGCTGGTGTCGCTCGCCACCCGCGGCGTGGACGCCCTCGACGACTACTTCTCCCGCTACCTGCCCCAACTGGGGCTCGCCGTGGTCGTACCGGTGGCGGTGCTCGCCCGCATCGTCACCGAGGACTGGGTGTCGGCGGCCATCATCGTGGTCACGCTGCCGCTGATCCCCCTGTTCATGGTCCTCATCGGCATGGCCACCCAGTCGCGGATGGACCGCCAGTGGCGGCTGCTGTCGCGGCTGTCGGGGCACTTCCTCGACGTGGTGGCCGGCCTGCCGACCCTGAAGGTGTTCGGGCGGGCCAAGGCGCAGGCCGAATCGATCCGCAAGATCACGGACGACTACCGGCGCGCGACGATGCGGACCCTGCGCATCGCCTTCCTCTCCTCCTTCGCACTGGAGCTGCTGGCCACCCTGTCGGTGGCGCTGGTGGCCGTGACCATCGGCATGCGGCTGGTCCACGGCGGCCTGGACCTCTACACCGGGCTGGTCATCCTGATCCTGGCGCCCGAGGCCTACCTGCCGCTGCGGCAGGTGGGCGCGCAGTACCACGCGGCCGCCGAGGGGCTGGCTGCCGCGGAGGAGATCTTCGATGTACTGGAGACCCCGCTCTCCGCTCCGGCCGGCGGGGCGGAGCTGCCGGTCGGCGCTCCGCTGCGGATCGAGATCGACGGAGTCGCCGTCCGCCACGACGGCCGGGGCGAGGACTCGCCCGGCCCCGTCTCGCTGACCGTCGAGCCGGGGGAGTGCGTGGCCCTCACCGGCCCGAGCGGGGCCGGGAAGTCCACGCTGCTCCAAGTGCTGCTCGGGTTCGTGCCGGCGACCTCGGGTCGTGTCCGGGTGGCGGGCGTGGACCTGGCCGAACTGGCGCCGGAGCAGTGGCGGTCGCGGATCGCGTGGGTGCCGCAGCGCCCGCACCTGTTCGCCGGGACGATCGCGGAGAACGTACGGCTGGCCCGGCCCGGGGCCACGGACGCCGAGGTGGCAGCCGCACTGGAGGAGGCCGGAGCGTGGTTGTTCGTGTCCGCGCTGCCGCAGGGGACGCAGACCCTGCTGGGTGAGGGGGGTGCGGGCCTGTCCGCAGGCCAGCGCCAGCGGCTCGCCCTGGCACGGGCATTCCTCGCGGACCGTCCCGTACTGCTGCTGGACGAGCCGACCGCCGCCCTGGACGGGGAGACCGAGGCCGGGATCGTGGAGGCCGTGCGCCGGCTCGCCGTGGGGCGGACCGTGCTGCTGGTCGTGCACCGGCCGGCGCTGCTGGAGCTGGCCGACCGGATCGTGGAGGTGCGCCCCGCCGGGCTGTCCCCCACCCCGACGCCTGCCGAGACTTCCGGGCTCGGCCCCCGGGACCCACGGCGGGACTCCGCCCCGGACGCCGAGGACGCGGTCCCCGCCGGACAGGCCCCGGCGGGCAAGCAGGGGGAGAACCCGCTCGCCCGGGTCCGCGCCGCGGCCAAGGCCTGGCAGGGGCGGTTCCGGCTCGGGCTGCTGCTCGGGGCGCTGGCCGTCGGGTGCAGCGTCGGCCTGATGGCCGTGTCCGGCTGGCTGATCTCACGGGCCTCCGAACAGCCGCCCGTGCTCTACCTGATGGTGGCCGTCACCGCCACCCGGGCCTTCGGCATGGGCCGGGCCGTGTTCCGGTACGCCGAGCGGCTCGTCTCGCACGACGCCGTCCTGCGGATGCTCGCCGACCTGCGGGTCGCCGTGTACCGGCGGCTGGAGCGCATCGCACCCGCCGGGCTGCGCGAGCACCGGCGCGGGGACCTGCTGGCCCGCCTCGTCGCCGACGCCGACGCGCTGCAGGACTACTGGCTGCGCCGGCTGCTGCCGGTCGGCACCGCGGTGCTCGTCGGTACCGGCTCCGTCGCCTTCACCGCCTGGCTGCTGCCCGAAGCGGGAGCGGTGCTCGCCGTCGGCCTGCTCGCCGCCGGCATCGGGGTGCCGCTGGTCAGCGGGGCCTGCGCCCGCCGCGCCGAGCGCAGGCTCGCACCCGCCCGGGGCGAACTCGCCACCCGGGTGGCCGATCTGTTGACTGGCACCGCGGAGCTGACCGTGGCCGGCGCGCTGGAGGACCGCAAGGGCCGGGCGCGCGAGAGCGACGGCCTGCTGACGCGGATCGCGGCGCGGGGCGCCGCCGCGAGCGGGCTCGGTGACGGTCTGTCCGCCCTGGTGTGCGGGCTGACCGTGGTGGGCGCCTCGGCGTTCGCCGCGAACGCGGTGCAGGAAGGACGGCTCTCCGGGGTGGCCATGGCCGTTGCCGTACTGACCCCGCTCGCCGCCTTCGAGGCGGTCGCCGCCCTGCCGCTCGCCGTCCGGTACCGCCAGAGGGTGCGCCGCAGCGCCGAGCGGCTGTACGAGGTCATCGACGCGCCGGTGCCGGTCGTCGAGCCGGAGCAGCCCGCCGCGGCACCCGCCTCGCCGTTCCCGCTGCGGCTCGCCGGGCTCGCCGCCCGTCACCCCGGCCAGGAACGCGACGCGCTGCGCGGGCTCGACCTGACCCTGGAGGCCGGCCGCCGCATCGCGGTCGTCGGCCCCTCGGGCTCCGGCAAGACCACCCTGGCCCAGGTCCTGCTCCGGTTCCTGGACCCGCGCGAAGGCACGTACACCCTGGGTGGGAGCGACTCCCGCACCCTCGACGGCGACGACGTACGCGCGCTGGTGGGCCTGTGCGCCCAGGACGCGCACATCTTCGACAGCTCCGTCCGGGAGAACCTGCGGCTCGCCCGGACCGGGGCGAGCGAGGAGGAACTGCGCGCGGCACTGTCCGCGGCCCGGCTGCTGGAGTGGGCCGACGGCCTGCCCGAAGGGCTGGACACGATGGTCGGCGAACACGGGGAGCGGATCTCGGGCGGCCAGCGCCAGCGCCTGGCCCTGGCCCGGGCGCTGCTCGCCGACTTCCCCGTACTGGTCCTCGACGAACCGGCCGAACACCTCGACCTGGCCACGGCGGACGCCCTGACCGCGGACCTGCTCGCCGCGACCGAGGGCCGCACGACCGTGCTGATCACACACCGGCTGGCGGGTCTGGAAGCGGTCGACGAGGTGCTCGTACTGGATCGCGGGGAAGTCGTACAGCGCGGCGCGTACGCGGAGCTGGCCGCCGCCGAGGGACCGCTGCGCAGGCTGCTGGAGCGGGAACGGGCAGCGGACGGGACTTTGGCCGACTTTCCCCTCTAATGGGTACTAACTAGGCTCAAGGGCATGTCAGCGCAGGAGTCGCAGGAACCACCCGAGCCATCACCGGGAACGCGGGGAACCCCCGCTGCGCCGGACCCGATGGAGGCCGCCGCCCAGGCCACCAGGAGTCTGCATGGCCTGTCCACCGAGCTCACGGCCCGGGTACCACAACTGCTGGAGGCCATGAGGTCGGTCGGTACCGGGCTTGAGCTGCACTCCACGCTCGACCGCATCTGCGAGACCGCCGCCGAGCTCGCGGACGCGCGCTACGCGGCGATCGGCGTCGTCGACACGGAGGGCCGAGGGCTCTCCGACTTCGTCACCTTCGGGATCAGCTCCGAAGTGGCTCGGGAGATCGGGCACCGACCCGACGGCAAGCGGGGCCTGCTCGGGGCGCTGATCTCGCACCCCGACACGGTGCGGCTCGCCGACCTGACCAAGGATCCGCGGGCGGCCGGGTTCCCGGCTCACCACCCGCCCATGAAGACCTTCCTCGGGGTCCCGATCCGCGTGCAGGGGGAGATCTTCGGCAACCTCTACCTCGCGGAGAAGAACAAGGGCGGCGAGTTCAACGACTACGACGTCCACATGGTCCGCGTGCTGGCCACCGAAGCCGGCATCGCCATCGGCAACGCCCGCCTGTACGAGGCCGCCACCCAGCGCGAGCGCTGGATCGACGGCTCGGTGGCCGTGACCACCGCCCTGCTGTCCGGCGGGGACGCCGACGACGCCCTCGCGGTGGTGGCCGAACAGGCCCGCCACCTGGCCGACTCCGCCGCCGGGATCGTGATGCTCCCGGCCGAGGAGGGCGGGATGGAGATCGTCGCCGTTTCCGCCGAGAACCCGGCCACCTCGCTGGGCGTGGTGATCCCGGCGGAGAGTCCCATCGTGGACAAACTGCTCCAAGGCGAGCCGGTCTTCGTGGAGGACGCCTCCTCCGACCCCCGCATGATCAGCAAGCTCACCAGCCAGTACGGGCCCTGCATGATGCTGCCGCTGCACAGCGGCGGACGGGTGTTGGGCGCGCTGGTCACCCCCAGGGCCCGCGGCATGCGCCCCTTCAGCGAAGCCGAGCGGACGCTGGCCACCCAGTTCGCCTCCCAGGCGGCGCTCGCCCTGATGATGGCCGAGGCCCAGCGCGACCGGGAGCGGCTCGCCGTCTTCGAGGACCGCGACCGGATCGCCCGCGACCTGCACGACCTCGTCATCCAGCGGCTGTTCGCCACCGGAATGATGCTGGAGGGCGCCCAGCGCCGCTCCATCGTCCCCGAGGTCCGCGACGGCGTGGGCAAGGCCGTGGACGAGCTGGACGTGACGATCCAGGAAATCCGCACCGCGATCTTCGCCCTCCAGCAAGGCCCGGCGGAGGCCCCGTCCGGGCTGCGCACCCGGGTGCTGCGGGAGATCAACATGGCCGCCGTGCCGCTGGGCTTCAAGCCCGCGCACCGCTTCCTCGGCCCGATCGACGCGGTGGTCGGCGAGCTCGTGGGCAAGAACCTGATCGCCGCGCTGCGCGAGGCCCTGTCCAATGCCTTCCGGCACGCGGACGCGTCCCGGATCGAGGTGGTCCTGGATTCCACCGTCACCCTTGCCGACGGGCGGCCCGGGGTCCGGCTGGAGGTCGCCGACGACGGGGTGGGCATTGCCGAGGGCGGCCGGCGCAGCGGGCTGCGGAACCTGCGTCGGCGGGCCGAGTCGCTGGGCGGCGCGAGCTCGTACGGCCCGGGCATCGGCGAGGACGGCGGCGGAACCACCCTGGTGTGGGAGGCCCCGCTCTAGGCCCTGACGACAGGGCCTAGATCTGCCCCTGCTGCCGCCCCGCGAGGTGTTCGGCGACGATGCGCTCGATGACGACGGCGACCCCGTCTTCGTTGTTGGCGGTCGTACGGCCGGAGGCGGCCGCGATCACGGCGGGGTGGGCGTTGCCCATCGCGTAGGAGGTGCCCGCCCAGCTGAGCATCTCCACGTCGTTCGGCATGTCCCCGAAGGCGACCACCTCGTCGGGGGAGATGCCCCGTTCGGCGCAGCACAGCGCCAGGGTGCTCGCCTTGGAGACGCCGTGCCCGCTGATCTCCAGGAGTGCGGTCGGGCTGGAGCGGGTGATCGACGCGTAGGCACCGGCGGCGGAGCGGGCCAGCTCCAGGAACTCGTCCGGCGCGAGCTCGGCATGGTGCGCGAGCAACTTGAGGACGGGCGCGGCGCTGCCGTCCGTGTCCTCGCGCAGCAGCTTCTCGGCGGTGGCCACGGTCGCGCCCGGGTCCTTGAAGAACGGCGGGTAGGCGGGTTCGTAGTTGATGCCGGTCGTCATCTCCACCGCGAAGGACGTTCCGGGGGCAGCCTCGCGCAGTGCCTCCACGACGGAGCGCGCGGCGCTCCGTGGCAGGGCCCTGACCTGTACGAACTCCCGCCCGGCGTGAAGGTCGACGACCGCCGCGCCGTTGGCGCAGATGGCCAGGCCGTGCCCGTGGACGTGATCGCTGACCACATCCATCCAGCGGGCCGGGCGGCCGGTCACGAAGAAGACCTCGATGCCGGCCTCCTCGGCCGCGGCGAGCGCGGCGACGGTGCGGTCCGATACGGACTTGTCGTCGCGCAGCAGGGTTCCGTCGAGGTCGGTGGCGATGAGCCGGGTCACGGGGGTCGTCCCGTCCGGACGCTGAGAGGCCGAGGTCACCGCCCCATCTTCGCCCATGGTTCCGGGACACCTGGACCGTGGTCGGATAGGGCCCACCCGAGGAGGGCGATGTTTCACGTGAAACATCGCCCTCCTCCGTCCTCCAGGAGTCCTTCGCTTTTCCACGTGGCGGCTTCGCCCTGGACCCACCGCGCCCGCGACCCGCCCGGGACGGTCGTAGGCTCGTGGGCATGGCCTTGCATCTGAGTACCGTGATCCTCCCCATCCACCGGTGGAGCGAGGGACAGAAGATCTGGCGGCGGGCGGAAGACCTCGGGTTCCATGCCGCGTACACCTACGACCACCTGTCCTGGCGGTCCTTCCGCGACGGCCCGTGGTTCGGCGCGCTGCCCACCCTGACCGCAGCCGCCACCGCCACCGAGCGAATGCGCCTGGGGACGCTCGTCACCTCGCCGAACTTTCGGCATCCGGTGACGCTGGCCAAGGAGCTGATCTCCCTGGACGACATCTCCGGCGGCCGAGTCACCCTCGGCATCGGCGCGGGCGGCAACGGCTTCGACGCGACCGCGCTGGGCCAGGAGGCCTGGAGTCCGCGTGAGCGCGCCGACCGCTTCGCCGAGTTCGTGCCGCTGCTGGACCGGCTGCTGACCGAGGGCGCGGTGAGCCACGAGGGGACCTTCTACTCCGCCGAGGAGGCCCGCAACATTCCCGGGTGCGTGCAGCGGCCGAGGCTGCCGTTCGCCGTCGCCGCGACCGGGCCGCGCGGCCTGCGGCTCGCCGCCCGCCACGGCCAGGCCTGGGTGACCACGGGTGACCCGAAGCTCTTCGAGGACGGCACGCCCGAGCAGTCGCGGGAAGCCCTGCGCGGGCAGGTCGAACGGCTCGACAAGGCGCTGGCGGAGATCGGGCGGGAGTCCGAGCCGATGGAGAAGGTCCTGCTGACCGGCTTCACGCCCGAGGCCAACCGCGTGCTGGAGTCCGTGGACGCGTTCGTCGACTTCGCCGGCCACCACCGCGAGCTGGGCTTCACGGAGCTGGTGATCCACACACCGATCCCGGACTCCGACTTCGCCGCGGACGAAGGCGTCTTCGAGAAGATCGCCACCGAGGCACTGGCCCAGCTGGAGGGCTGATCGGCAGCCGGCGCCAACCGCCGCTTCCCGCCCTCGTGCGCGGGAAGCGGCGGCTGCCGGCTCAGCTCCGCAACTGCCCGAGCACGCGCTCCGCGGAGGGAAGCAGCCAGTCCGGCACCTCGTCCTCGGGCAGCGGCCGCAGCTCGTCGATCAGCGCGGAGACACGGGCGGCGCCCGCTTCGGCATCGCCCCGCTCGTGCTCGGTCCAGGCGGCGTTGGTCAGGCACTGGAACCGGTCACGGAGATGGTCGGGGCCGAGCTCCGCGTAGGCCCGGGAGGCCCGGTCCCACAGCTCGATCTCCTCCACGCGCAGTGCGTCGACCTCCGCCGGGTCGAGGGACGGCGCGGCAGGGACCTCGTCTTCGCCCCCGCGCTCGTCGTCCTCGTCCTCGTCCTCGTCGTCCTCGTCGTCCTCGATGGGGTCGTCGGACTGCCCGTTCGCGTTGACGTGCCGGTCCAGTACCTGCGCCAGCTGGTGCCAGGTCTGGGCGAGTTCGGAGCGCAGCTCGGGTGAGCCGGGATCCGTCGCCAGGGCGGCCTCCAGCACCTCGGCGGCCTCGTCCATCCGGACCCGGGCCCGCGCCACCGACTCGTCGGTGACCTCCTCGCGCAGCCCCAGCCAGGCCAGGGAGCGCAGGATGCGCACCTCCGCGACCGGGGCTTCCCCCGTCAGTCGGTGCAGTTCCAGGGACCGCTCGTAGGTGGCGACCGCCTCCGCTTCCAGTCCCGCGTCGGAGAGGGTGTCGGCGGCCGACTGCGCGAGACTCGCCTGCGGGCGCGGGTCCTCCCAGCCCTTGGTCACCTCCGCGGCGAGGAGGTACTGCTCCGCCGCCGTCCGGGGCTCGTTCAGCCGGCGCAGCAGATCGCCCAGGAACTCCCGTACGAACACCGCCTGCTGGTCGCCGTGCTCCAGCAGATCGGACAGTGCCGACTGCAGGACCTCCGCCGCCTCGGCCGCCCGTTCGTCCTGCGCGTACGCCCGGGCCAGCAGCAGCCGGGCCTGCGCCCCGCCGTCGGCGGTGAGACCGGCCCGGTCGAACCAGTGGGACGCCGCCAGCGCGTGCTCGGCGGCCTCCGCCCCCTCGCCCCGCTCCAGCAGGACGTTCGCGAGGGTCAGCCGTACGACGCCCTGCGCCTCGGTGTCGGTCACCTCGGCGGCGTGCTCCAGCCCGGCACGCGCCGCCCGCTCCGCCTCCTCCGGACGGTCCAGCGACATCAGGACCCCGGCGCGCAGCACCAGCATGTCCACCGCCTGCCAGGGCCGGCCCGCTCCGATCGCCCGCTCGGCGGCACCTGCCAGCAGTGCCACGGTCCGCTCCGGGTCACCCTGCGCCAGGGCGACCCGGGCCAGCATCTCCTCGGCGTCCGCCACCACGTCGGGCAGTACCTCCCCGTAGGCCGCGATGAAGTCGGCCAGTTCGGCCGCGAGCCGGCCGTGACCGTGCTCCTGGCCGTGGTCGTCCGCCGGGACCGCCTCGACCGAGCGCAGGTACGACTCCACGCGGATCACCGACAGTTCCGCGAGCGCGATCCGGCGGGTCCGGAGCGGTTCGGCCGGGTCCAGCGCCTCGGCGGCCCGTACGGCCACCCCCAGCAGGTCCCTGATCCGCGCGGGCGCGGCCCCGGACTGCGCGGCCACGCTCGCCAGCCGCAGCTCGGCCAGCGCCGCACGCTCCGCCCGGCCCAGCGCCCGGTACTCGTCCCGGACCGCCGTCAGCAGCTCCGCCGCCTCCTCGGCCCCGCTGCGCGCGGCGGCCAGGGCACGGTGGTCAGCCAGGTCGGCGAGGACCAGAGGGTCGGTCTCCGGCCGCGCGTCCACGCGTACGGCGACCTCGGCCCACAGCGCGTCCGCACCGGGATGTCCCAGGTCACGAGCGCTGCGGGCGCGTTCCACCAGCTCGTCGAAGCCGGCGGCCGACGCGACAGGGGTTGCCGACGCGGTGGGTGCGGAAGCACCGGCCGTGGCGGGCGGGCCGGAGACGGCCTGCGGCAGCGCCGCACCGCGCACGCCCAGCGGGAGTACGCCGACCAGTGGCTCGCGCGCGACGCGTTCGAGGAACCGGTCCGACACACGGGTGGTGCCGTTGCGGGCGTCGAACCGCCGGGCGATGTCCAGGGCGCCCGCGTACAGGATCTCGTACAGCTCGGAGACCGTCCGGGGAATCCCCTCGTAGGGGACGGCGGGGAGCGCGCCGTGCCCCAATTCCTCCAGGCGGCGCAGCAGGACGAGGATGCCGCCGTGGAAGGCCAGCTGGTCGTCGACATTGGCGAGCGGGCCCACGTGCGGGGCGTGCTCGGCCAGGATCTCCAGGCCGCGCGACTCGTTGCCGGTGAGCGCGCAGAACTCGATGTGTCGGCCGACCGCGGGGAGCAGGCTGTCGTTGCCCCGGGCCAGGCGGTACCCGCGCACGTGGTTCGAGCGGGCCTCGTCCGTCCGGCCGAGCCGCAGCAGCGGCAGGAGCGAGGTGGCGAGCACCCGGTGAGGCTCCTCCGCGCAGGTCAGATCACCTTCGAGGACCGGCTTCCAGAGGTCGAGGGCCTCGGCGTCGTCCCCGTGCAGGACGGCGTACTGGCCCTGGCCGTTGAGTTCGCAGGCCCGGCAGTCGCTCATGGTGTCGCGGTCCGCGGCCTGCCAGCGGGCGAAGGCGCGCTCCGCCCGCTCGTCCTGGCCGATCGCGTGGGCGAGCCACAGCTCGGCCTCGCGGACGGGCCGCTCGCTGTAGCCGGCGGTCCGGTACCGGCGTTCCATCTCCTCCAGCCAGCCGGTGGCCGACTCCAGCGGAATGTCGGGGGAGTCGGAGATGGCCGTGGCCACCCACTTGAACTGCCAGAACAGCGAGTGCGCGTCCCATTCGGAGAAGGCGCCCGGGTCCTTGTCGTACTCCTGGAGCAGCCGGGCGAAGGGCACCAGGATCTTCGGGGACTCGGAGCTGAACAGGTAGGCGTTGATCAGGTTGTCGAGGGCGTCGCGGAACAGCGCCCGGTCGCCGCTCGCCTCCGCCGCTGCGGCCAGGGCCTCGGCGTGCGTGTTGCGTGCGGAGCCGTTCGGCGCTTCGCGGTTCTCCGCCAGACCCCGCACTATCTCCTCGCGCGTCACACTCGTCACTTCTGGTCCTCCTGGGCGTCGCGGGTGTCGGTGGAGTGCGTTGCCCATTCCAGGAGCCCGAGGAAGGCCCGGTTGAGCAGGGTCGAGTCGGCGGGGCGCAGCGGCCGCTGGGACATCAGCAGGGCTTGCCCGTACAGCGATTCGACGGCGGTGCCGGTCAGCGCCTCGTCGGGGAGGGCGGAGATCCGGCGGATCAGCGGGTTGTTGTGGTTGAGGACCAGTCGGGCGCGGGGAGCGGAGCCGCGCAGTGCGCCGAGGATGCCGCTCCACAGGGAGTCGGCGCTCTCCAGCGCGGCCGTCCGGTCGCGCTCCTGGCGGGCCTGGCGGTCGTCGAGGTAGAGGGCGGGGACGGCGACGGGTTGGAAGGCGCGCAGCACCACGTCACAGCCCTGGGCTTCCAGCCGGGTGCGCGCGGTGGCCAGGAAGGGCGCGAGGGCCAGCTCGGCGGAGGTCGGCACCGGGTCGAGCCGCTCGGTGACGGCCCCGGCGTCGAGCTCGGTGACCTTGAGCTCCGGTCGTACGACGGGCAGCAGCGCCAGCAGGTCCGCGTCGTAGGTGTAGCCGGCGTTGATGACGCCGAGGCCGTGGGCCGCGGCGATCGGGGCGATCTGGCGGAACTCCTCGACGGTGCGGGTGAAGTGGATGTCCGTGTGGGCGGCCGCGAACTCCTGCAGGCTCATCGAGCCCTCGCTGGTCTCGAACGGAAGCCACGGCAGCATCAGTGCGAGCAGTTCGGAGTCGTGCCGGGCCATGGACTTCACGCCGAGGTGGTGGACGCGCAGGAATGCCGCGAGGCGCTCCGGGTCGCTCGCCGCGAGTTCGGCGAGCCAGCCGCGGACGCGGGAGCCGAGGGCCTCGCGTACGGCGGACAGGGTCTCGTCGTCGTAGAGGTTCTCGCGGGAGGCGGTGGGCCGCAGGGTGTCCGTGTCGAGGACGACGCGGACGAAGAACGCCCAGTCCGGCAGCAGGTTGTCGGCCCGGTCGGTCAGCAGCATGCCCTTGAGGTGGACACGGTGTCCGGCCCGGTGGGCGGGGCTGGTCGGCTCGGGCAGGACGTACGCCACTCCGCGCACCCCGGCGACCGGCAGGTCGAGGTCGATGCTGTCGAGCGGCGTGAAACCGAAGAGCTCGGCGCAGTGCCCGGCGAGCGCGACGCGGCGGGCGGTGGGGGTGGGGAATGGGCGGTCCCACACGGCGGGCCGGTCGGTGACGGGGCGCGGCTCGCCGCCCTCGCCGTCCTCGAAGGTGATGTCGTAGGGCAGCAGGGAGCCGTAGTCGCGGGCCAGTTGCTCGACCTTGGCCGGGACGGTCCATTCCGCGGCGCCGGGTCGGGCTTCCAGTACGACGGTGGTGCCGGGCTCCGGGCGTGCCTCGTGGGGCAGTTCGCGGACGGTGTACGAGCCGTCGTCCGCGGCCAGCCATTCGACGGGCGCGGCCCGGGGATCGCGAGCGGAGCGGGTGACGACCCGTATCTGGCGGGCCACGACGAAGCAGGCGAGCAGGCCGATGCCGAACTGGCCCAGGAATTCGCGGCGGGTGGCCTCCAGGCCGTGGTCGCCGCCACGCTTGGAACTGCGGCCGATGGTGGCGAGGAGCGAGTGCGCCTCGGCGGCGGTCAGGCCGATGCCGCTGTCCTCGATGGTGACGCGGCCGCCGGAGGCCGACAGCCGGATGCGGACCCGTGCGTCGGGGTCGAGGGCGTGGCGGGCGGTGACCGCGTCCACGGCGTTCTGCAGGAGCTCGCGCACGTAGACGCGCGGGCTGGAGTAGAGATGGTGGGAGAGGAGATCGACCAGCCCACGCAGATCTACCTGGAAGCTATGGGATTCGGACGACGGGGATGCGGACGTCACGGTGCGTCACCTCGCGTGCGTGCAGTGATGGTTCGGCGATCGCGAGGTACCCCCCCTCACTGATCCCGGAGTGGGACACACATTAGGGGGATGGTCCGACAATCTCAGCGTGAATTCCCGCGCCCCCGAGGCGGTTATCGGAAGCGCAGGAAGCGAGGTGGCACCGCGTCCACCAGCCACACCCCATTGGCGCTGATCCGGAAGACGTGCCCGGCCTCGCGCATCGCCGCCGCGTCGACGCTGAGGACCACCGGCCGGCCGCGCCGTGCGCCCACCCGGGTCGCCGTCTCCCGGTCGGGGGACAGGTGGACGTGGTGGCGGGCCATCGGGCGCAGGCCCTCGGCGCGGATCGAGTCCAGGGCCGCGGCGACGGTGCCGTGGTACAGGTACGCGGGCGGTTCGGCTTCCGGAAGATCGAGGTCCACGGGCACGGTGTGCCCCTGGCTGGCGCGGATCCGGGTGCCGTCGACGGCGAACCGCTGCTTATCGTTGGTCGCGACGACGTGGTCGAGCTCGGCGCGGGTGAAGTGGAATCCGTGCGAAGCGGCCGCCCGCAAGAGATCGTCGATCTCCACCCAGCCCTGGGGATCGAGCACCAGTCCGATCCGTTCCGGCTGATGCCGCAGGTGTTTCGAGACGTATTTGGACACCTTCACAGTGCGTCTTTCATCCATAAGCCCAGCGTGCCGGTCGGAGGACCTTCCGAAAAGGGATTTTCGTGGTGCCGGGCGGCGGTGGACGCAGCTATCGTTTTTCCAAGATACGGAATACATTTTCCGCTGCCACTTCTGCCCAGGGGGAGAAACCATGACAGCCCGTACCTCTCTGCCACGCCGCGCAGCCGCCGAGATCATCGGAACCGCTGGTCTCCTCGTGGTCGTGATCGGTTCCGGAATCAAGGCCGCCCAGCTCAGCTCCGACACGGGCGTGGCCCTCATGGCCAACTCGCTCGCCTCGGCCATCGGCCTCGGGCTGATCATCACCCTCCTCGGGCCGCTGTCCGGCGCCCACCTCAACCCGGTGGTCACCCTCAGCAGCTGGTGGGCCCGGCGCACCAGCGGTGACGGGCTCAGTGGCCGCGAAGCCATCGTGTACACGGCAGCCCAGATAGTGGGGGCCATCGCAGGCGCCGTCATCGCCGAACTCATGTTCGATCGCACCCCGGGCACCTTCGCCACCCAGGTCCGGGACGGCGGGGATCTGCTCTTCGGTGAGGTGATCGCCACGGCCGGGCTCGTGCTGGTCATCCAGGGCCTGGGGCGCATCGGGCGCCCGAGGCTCATCCCGGCCGCGGTCGCCGCCTACATCGCCGCCGCGATCTGGTTCACCTCCTCCGGGTCCTTCGCCAACCCGGCCGGCACCATCGGGCGGTCCTTCAGCGACTCCTTCACGGGTATCGCGCCGGAGTCGCTGCCCGGATTCGTCGCCGCCCAGCTGATCGGCGGGGTCCTTGGTCTTGCCCTCGCGGGCATCCTCTACGGAAGCGCGCGCACCCCCAAGACGGTGTCGGCCGAGATCGTGCCGACCGGAACCACCCCGGCCAAGGAGGCGTTCGAGACCATCGGTTGAGACGCCCGCTCCGTTGCCCACAGGCAAACCGGACTTGTCCACAGCCGATTGGGCTGGTTTTGACGGCAAACGCGTGACCCGCCCTGTGGACTACTGAACGGGCAGGCGCACACCCTTCCGTACGCCCTTCCGTACGCCCTACCGCTCACCCCTGCGCGCCAGATCGTTCATCGTCCGGGCCTGGAGCTCCCGCTCCGTCGCGGCCCGGACGAACTCCGCGACGTGCTCCGCGCCCACCAGCTCCTGTACCGCCCGCACGGTCCCGGCGGGCAGCGCCACCGGTGACGGGCCCGACGGCTGGGGCGCGCCGGCCGCCCCCAGGTGCCGCTGCAGGTGCCGGGTCGCGAACAGCCGCATCGCCCGCGCCAGCTCCGCGTCCACCGTCTGCTGCGCCAGTGGCCGCAGCCGCCGCACCATCGTCGCCGCCTCCGCCGCGTCCGCGTCGGTCGGCGGCACCTGCCCGAGGTAGCGGGCGAAGACGTGCTCGGTGGTGAACTCCAGGAACCGCGAAGCGATGTGCTCGACCTGCCCGCGCAGTTCCCGCAGGTGCCCGGTGATCGCCGGCAGCGGCACCCCGGCCGCGTACAGCTCGGCGGCCACGGCCAGCTCCTGCGGGGAGGGCACCAGGAACTGGTCCGGGCGCCCCGGGATCCGCTCCAGCACCCCCAGCTCGCACGCCTCGCCCACGGCGTCGTCGTCGGGCTTGCCGCCGAACCGTTCGTTCAACTCCTCCCGGGTGATCCGGGCCGCTTCCTCGTCGGTCCACGGCCCGTGCACCTCGGCGACCAGTCCCAGTACGCCGCCCAGCCCGCGCCCGGCGTCCCAGGCCTCCAGCAGCTCCTTGATGGAGGCCAGCGTGTAGCCGCGGTCCAGCAGGTCCGCGATCTGGCGCAGCCGCGCCAGATGCGTGTCCCGGTAGACGTTGGAGCGGCCGCGCCGCTCCGGCTTCGGCAGCAGACCGCGGTCCTGGTACGCACGGATCGTGCGCACCGTCGCCCCGCTGTGGTGCGCCAGATCCTCGATCCGGTACTCGGCTACCGCCTGATCGGACAATCCCGGCTCCCTACGACATCGCGGCTCGGCCGACCGCGCCCGCCGCGGTCCGGGCGGCAGGTGAAGCCGCAAGGTACTCGACCGCCCTGCGCAGCGAGCCCTCCTGCGAGGGATGGTACGACCGCCGGAAGTAGCGGGGTATGGCCGTGCCGAGCTCTCTCCACGTGGGAAGCAGCCCCTTGGCCACCGCCCGGTTGTGCGCGCGCAGCGAATAGCGCCCCCGACCGCCCAGTCGGGGGTCGTTGCGCATGAGGTACGAGGCCCCCCACACCCACAGCCAGGCCAGTACGGGCGCGACCACGACCATCCCCTCGATGCGCCGCGCGTACCGGGGCAGGCCGGTTCCGCCGCAGTGCTGGTACATGTCGAAGGCGACGGAGCGGTGCTCCACCTCCTCCGCGCCGTGCCAGCGCAGCAGATCCAGCATGATCTCGTCCGCGCCGGCCCGGTCGAGCCCCTCGGCGCGCAGTACCCAGTCCCCGAGGACCGCCGTGAACTGCTCGATCGCGGCGACCAGCGCGAGCCGGAAGCGCAGCCACTCCTGAGCCGTGATCGGCGCCCCGAAGGGCGGGGTCTCCCCGAGCAGCTTCTCGAAGAGGAAGTCCACGTGCCGCGTGTACGCCTCCGTCGGCAGCCGCTGCTCGGCGAGGTGGTCCAGTACGTAGGAGTGCTGCACGCTGTGCGTGGCCTCCTGGCCCATGAACCCCTTGACGTCGTCCCGCAGCGTGGGGTCCGTGACCAGGGGCAGGCCCTCCTTGAAGACCTTCACGAACCACCGCTCCCCGGCGGGCAGCAGCAGGTGCAGCACGTTGATGACGTGGGTGGCGGTGGGCTCGTCGGGTATCCAGTGCAGCGGGGTGGCCTTCCAGTCGAAGGACACCCGGCGCGGGGCGATCGCGTACGGGGCCGCGCCGCCCGGACGCCCGGCCCCGCTCACAGCTTGGGCTCCAGCCTCGCGATGCGCCGCAGGGTGCGCGGCGCGAACCGGGACATCCACAGGGCGCCCTTGGACTCGGGGGTCACCGGCACCACGGCCTCGTTGCGCACGACGGCCCGCAGGATCGCGTCGGCGACCTTCTCCGGCGGGAAGTTGCGCAGCCCGTACAGCCGGGAGGAGCGCTCCTGGCGGCGCTTCTCCTCGGCCGCGTCCACCCCGGCGAAGCGCGAGGTGGCGGTGATGTTGGTGTTGACGATCCCGGGGCAGATCGCCGAGACGCCGATCGACTTCGAGGCCAGTTCCGCGCGCAGGCACTCCGACAGCATCAGCACCGCGGCCTTCGAGGTGCTGTAGGCGGGCAGGGTCCTGGAGGGCAGGTAGGCGGCGGCGGAGGCGGTGTTGACGATGTGTCCGCCCTGACCGCGCTCGGCCATCTGCTTCCCGAAGATCCGGCAGCCGTGGATGACACCCCACAGATTGACGTCGAGGACCTTCTTCCAATCCTCGGCGCTGGTGTCGAGGAAGGCCCCGGACAGGCCGATCCCCGCGTTGTTGACCAGGACGTCCACGATCCCGTACTCGGCGGCGACCTTCGCCGCGAGCTTCTCCATCGCCTGCTCGTCGCTGACGTCCGCGCACTCGCCCCAGGCCTCGGGGGCGCCGACGAGGCGGGCCATGTCGGCCGTGCGCGCCGCGCCCTCGCCGTCCCGGTCCACCGCCACCACCCGGGCCCCGGCCTCGGCGAAGGCGAAGGCGGTGGCCCGGCCGATGCCGCTGGCCGCTCCGGTCACCAGCACCAGCTGGCCGCCGAAGCGGTCGGCGTACTTGCCCGGGGCCTTCAGCTCCGGTGCCCGCGTCGCCGGCTCCTCCCGGGCGGAGACGAACTCGGTGATCCAGGCCGCGAGCTGGTCGGGGCGGGTCCGCGGCACCCAGTGCTTGGCGGGCAGGGTCCGGCGCAGCAGGTCCGGCGCCCACCGCTCCAGGTCGTCGTAGAGCCGCTCCGAGAGGAACGCGTCCCCGGTCGGAGTGATCAGCTGTACCGGTGCGTGCGCGAAGGCGTCCGTGCGCGGCCTGCGCAGGCGGGGTCGCACGTTGTCCCGGTAGAGCCAGGCGCCGTGCGCCGCGTCCGAGGGCAGCGAGGCCGTCGGGTAGGCCCCGGCGGGGATCTTCTCGACGCGTTCCAGCATGGCCGGCCACCGCTTGCCGAGCGGCCCGCGCCAGGCGAGCTCCGGCAGAACGGGCGTGTGCAGCATGTACACGTACCAGGACTTGGCGCCCTGGCCGAGCAGCTGCGCCGCGCGGCGCGGGGTCGGCCGCGTCATCCGCTTCTTGATCCAGTGCCCGAAGTGGTCGAGGGACGGCCCCGACACCGAGGTGAAGGAGGCGATCCGGCCCTCGGTGCGGGCGACCGTCGCGAACTCCCAGCCCTGCACCGAGCCCCAGTCGTGGCCGACCAGGTGCACCGGCCGGTCCGGGCTGACGGCGTCCGCCACGGCCAGGAAGTCGTCGGTCAGCTTCTCCAGGGTGAAACCGCCGCGCAGCGGCCGCGGAGCGCTGGAGCGCCCGTGCCCGCGTACGTCGTACAGCACCACGTGGAAGCGCTCCGCGAGCCGCTCGGCGACCTCCGACCAGACTTCCTTGCTGTCCGGGTAGCCGTGCACGAGCACCACGGTCGGCCGGTCCGCGTCGCCGAGCTCGGCGACGCACAGCTCGATGCCGCCGGTCCTCACCCAGCGCTCGCGCGCGCCGTCCGCTCCCGCCGCGCCCGTTCCGCCGGTGCCGTTCATCCCGTTCATGCCGCTCATGCTGCCTTCTCCTCGGCCCAGCGCCGCACGTGCGGCAGATCGTCGTCCAGCCAGAACGCGCTCTCCTCGGGATCCCGGGAGTCGGTGACGACCAGGATCTCCTCGAACTTCGCCCCCGTACCCCGGAAGCCCAGGTGCGGCTCCACTGCCCACAGGCCCGGCTGCGGCGGATGGTCGGAGAAGTGGTACGGACTCCACAGCGGGGACCAGCCCTCACGGTGACCGTGCAGTGCGTCACTGGCCAGCCCCTTGAGGGACTGGGTGCCGAAGCCGAACGCGGTCGGCGACCAGCGCCGCTCCTTGACCCGGTCGATCTTGTGGGCGATGACGCCGAAGGGGTACGCGCGGTGCCGGTTGGCGTACCCCTGCCGGTTCATCAGCCGCTCGACGTTCTCGTAGATCTCGCGCAGCGAGCGGCGCTCCCGCACCTGCTCCAGGATCAGCACGCGGTGTTCGCGGAGGTCGGACATGAGCCGGTCCTGCACCGGGTTGAGCCCGAGGCTGCCGGAGTACCCGATGTCGGCCGCGTACCCCTTGAAGACCGGAGCCATGTCGAGGATGAACGGCATCCCCGGCTCCAGCTTCCGGTTGGTCGGGAAGAACTGCAGCGGGATCTTGAAGTTCGCGAACGCGGTGCGGTCCCCGAACCAGGCGAACGGCAGGTGGAACCAGTCCCGCACGCCCCGCTCGCGCAGCCACTCGCGCTGCATCCGCGCGGCTTCGCGCTCGGTCACCCCGGGCCGCAGCTGCGCCGCGACGGCCTCCGCGCACTCGTAGGAGAGGCGTTGCACTTCCCTGAACCCGCGCAGGTCGGCCGTGAGTCGCGCGGTGCGTTGCTTGGTGTCCCCAGCCATGCCAGCAGTCCGTCCCTGTAGCCGTACGCGCCCGTAAGTTGACACTGATGAATGTGACAATGCCTGGAGATCACGTCAAGGCCCGTGCACGGACCTGTGGACAAACTTGTCCGGGTCGACTCCTCGGCGTCGACTCGTCCGCGCCGACTTGTCCCGGTCACATCAGCCTCCAGTACGGGTACATACGCCGGAAGGCGGAGACGGGATCCAGCTCAAGGTCTGACGTTTCGCGAGGGCCGCGCCACTAACGTCGAAGCCGTGACTGTCATCGCGACCGAAAGCCTGAGCAAGCGGTACCCCCGAGTGACCGCCCTCGACCGGCTCTCCCTGGACATCGGGCCTGGTGTGACCGGCCTCGTGGGTGCCAACGGAGCCGGCAAGTCCACGCTGATCAAGATCCTGCTGGGACTGTCCCCCGCCACCGAGGGCAGCGCCGCCGTGCTCGGCCTCGACGTCAATACGCATGGCAGCGCCATTCGTGAACGCGTCGGCTACATGCCCGAGCACGACTGCCTGCCACCCGACGTCTCGGCCACCGAGTTCGTCGTCCACATGGCCCGCATGTCCGGGCTGCCGCCGACCGCCGCCCGTGAGCGCACGGCCGACACCCTGCGCCACGTCGGGCTGTACGAGGAGCGCTACCGCCCCATCGGCGGCTACTCCACCGGCATGAAGCAGCGCGTCAAGCTCGCCCAGGCGCTGGTCCACGACCCCCAACTGGTCCTGCTCGACGAGCCGACCAACGGCCTGGACCCGGTCGGTCGCGACGAGATGCTCGGCCTGATCCGCCGCGTCTACACCGACTTCGGCATCTCCGTCCTGGTCACCTCCCACCTCCTCGGCGAGCTGGAGCGGACCTGCGACCACGTCGTGGTCGTCGACGGCGGCAAGCTGCTGCGCTCCAGCTCCACCAGCGACTTCACCCAGACCACCACGACCCTCGCGGTCGAGGTCACCGACTCCGACGCCCACCCGGACGGCACCGCCGCTCTGCGCAAGGCGCTCGCAGCGGCCGGCCTCACCCTCCACGCGGGCGAGGAGCAGGGCCTGCCCGGCGCCGGCCACATCCTCCTCGTCGAGGCGGAAGGCGAGCACGCGTACGACACCGTCCGCGACACCGTCGCCGACCTCGGTCTCGGCCTGGTCCGCATGGAACAGCGCCGTCACCACATCGCGGAGGTCTTCCGCGACAACGACCAGCCCTCGCACCTCGTCCAGCAGAAGGGAGCCGGTTCCGATGGCGCCTGACACCTCGACCCAGATCCACAACATCGGCTACCGGTCCTACGACGGATCCCGGCTCGGCCGCGCCTACGCCCGCAAGTCGCTGTTCTCGCAGTCGCTGCGCGGCGCCTACGGACTCGGCCGCTCCGCCAAGTCGAAGGTCCTGCCGATGATCCTCTTCGCGGTGATGTGCGTCCCCGCGCTGATCCTCGTCGCGGTCGCCATCAACCTGCCCGGCTCCACCGATCTGCCGATCAAGTACACGACGTACGCCGTGACCACCCAGGTGGTCATCTACCTCTACCTCGCCTCCCAGGCCCCGCAGTCCGTCTCGCGGGACCTGCGCTTCAAGACGGTGCCGCTCTACTTCTCGCGGCCCATCGAGCGCGTCGACTACGTCGTGGCCAAGTTCGCGGCCATGGCCTCGGCCCTGTTCGTCCTCACCGCCACACCGCTGCTGATCCTGTGGATCGGCGCGCTCCTGGCGAAGTTCGACTTCGCCGACCAGACCAAGGGATTCGGGCAGGGACTCGTGTCGGTTCTGCTGCTGTCGCTGCTCTTCGCCGGCCTCGGCCTCGTCATGGCCGCGCTCACCCCGCGCCGCGGGTTCGGCGTCGCCGCCGTCATCGCCCTGCTGCTCATCCCCTACGGCGCGGTCACCGCGGTGCAGGGCGTGGCCTACTCCACCGGGAACACCGGGGCCATCGAGTGGATGGGCCTGTTCTCCCCGATCACCCTCCTCGACGGCCTGCAGACGGCCTTCCTCGGCGCCGACTCCGCCTTCCCCGGCGGCGAGGGCCCGTCGGCCGGCGTCGGTGTCGCCTACCTCCTCGTCATCCTCGGCCTCATCGCCGGCTCCTACGCCGCCCTGATGGCCCGCTACCGGAAGGCCGGGCTGTGAGCATCATCGACATCGACCACACCTCCCGCTGGTTCGGGAACGTCGTCGCCGTCAACGACGTGACCATGCGCATCGGCCCCGGCGTCACCGGACTGCTCGGCCCCAACGGCGCCGGCAAGTCCACCCTCATCAACATGATGGGCGGCTTCCTCGCCCCCTCCACGGGCACCGTCACCCTCGACGGCGCACCGATCTGGCGCAACGAGCAGGTCTACAAGCAGGTCGGCGTCGTGCCCGAACGCGAGGCCATGTACGACTTCCTCACCGGCCGGGAGTTCGTCGTCGCCAACGCCGAGCTGCACGGGCTCGACGACGCGGCAGCCCGGCGGGCGCTCGCCACCGTCGAGATGGAGTACGCCCAGGACCGCAAGATCTCCACCTACTCCAAGGGCATGCGCCAGCGCGTGAAGATGGCCTCCGCCCTCGTCCACGACCCGTCCGTACTGCTCCTGGACGAGCCGTTCAACGGCATGGACCCGCGCCAGCGCATGCAGCTGATGGACCTGCTGCGGCGCATGGGCGACGAGGGACGCACCGTCCTGTTCTCCTCCCACATCCTGGAGGAGGTCGAGCAGCTCGCCTCGCACATCGAGGTCGTCGTCGCCGGCCGGCACGCGGCCTCCGGCGACTTCCGCAAGATCCGCCGCCTCATGACGGACCGCCCGCACCGGTACCTGGTCCGTTCCTCCGACGACCGGGCCCTCGCCGCGGCTCTGATCGCCGACCCCTCCACCGCCGGCATCGAGGTCGACCTGAAGGAAGGCGCGCTGCGCATCCAGGCCGTCGACTTCGGCCGCTTCACCGAGCTGCTGCCCCGGGTGGCCCGGGAGCACGGCATCCGTCTCCTGACGGTCTCGCCTTCCGACGAGTCCCTCGAGTCGGTCTTCTCGTACCTCGTCGCGGCCTGAAAGGAGCTGGCACCCATGTACAACCCCACCGTTGCCCGGCTCACCTACCGGGCCCTGCTCGGCCGACGCCGCGCGCTGATCCTCTTCGCGCTGCCCGCCCTGCTGATCGTCATCGCGATCGCCGTGCGCGCCTTCGCCGGAGTGGACGACAAGGTCGCCGCGGACCTCCTCGGAGGCTTCGCCCTCGCGACCATGGTTCCGCTGATCGGTGTGATCGCGGGCACCGGCGCCATCGGCCCGGAGATCGACGACGGCTCGATCGTCTACCTTCTCGCCAAGCCGGTGAAGCGGCCGACGATCATCATGACCAAGCTGACCGTGGCCATCGCCGTCACCATGGCCTTCTCCGCGATCCCCACCCTGATCGCCGGGTTCATCCTCAACGGCAACGGTCAGCAGATCGCCGTCGCCTACACCATCGCCGCCCTCGTCGCCTCGATCGCCTACAGCGCGCTGTTCCTGCTGCTCGGCACCGTCAGCCGGCACGCGGTCGTCTTCGGCCTGGTCTACGCCCTGATCTGGGAGTCGCTCTTCGGCAGCCTGGTCGACGGAGCCAAGACCCTCAGCGTCCAGCAGTGGGCCCTCGCCCTCGCCGAGAAGGTCGCCGGCCCGGGCTACGTCGACGCCACCGTGGCCCTGCCCACCGCGGCCGTCCTGCTCGCCGCGGTCACCGTGGGCGCCACCCTCTACGCGGGCCAGAAGTTGCGGCGCCTCACCCTGGCGGGCGAGGAGTAGGTCCGTAGGACACAGGCCCGCAGGACCGCTTCGTACACCGTGCCCCGCCCGGCTCATTCGGCCAGGCGGGGCACAGGTTTACGGGGCATCATCGGTTCATGATCGAGCACCCCGACCCGGAGCCGTCCAGGCCCCTGCGGTCCTGGATACGTTCCTCGCCCGGAACGCACATCTGGCTGCTGATCATCGCCGTCACCAGCATCATCGTCGCGATCGCGCCCGACCAGCTTGAGCGCGTCCTGCTGCACCGCAACAGCAGCAACATCCACCAGCTCGTCAAATACCCCGTCCGGGCGCTCCTCAGCAGCGCGTTCTGGATCGAGAACCCGGCCTCGCTGGCCCTCTACGCCGTCCTCTTCGAGGCCTTCCACGCCCCCGTCGAACGCTGGCTCGGCACCCTGCGCTGGCTCGCGATCGTCGCGACCGCCCACATCGTCGCCACCCTGGTCAGCCAGAAAGTCCTCCTGATGGCCATTCAGGCCCACGAAGCACCGCGCAGCATGACCCATGTCGTCGACATCGGCGTCAGTTACGGACTGGCGGCGGCAGTCGGAGTCCTGACCTACCGGCTCCCCACCCCCTGGCGGTGGTTCTACCTTGCCGGCGCCGTCGCCTTCTTCGGTCTCCCCCTCGCCACCGGCGGCACCTTCACCGACCTCGGCCACGCCATCTCGCTCGCCGTCGGCCTGCTCGCCTGGCCGCTGACCCGCCACGTTGTTTCACGTGAAACAGGACCCCTGTTTCACGTGAAACGTGACTAGCCGCCTTCCACTTCGGGCTGCGCGATACCGTGTTCCCACGCCCACGCGGCGATCCCCACCCGGTTCCGGGCCCCGAGTTTCGCCTGGACATTCGCGATGTGGGTCTTCGCCGTCCCCGCACTGATGAACAGCTCCGTGCCGATCTCCGCGTTGGTCAGCCCCCGCGCCACCAGGCGCACGATCTCCAGCTCGCGGCCCGTCAGCGGATGCGCGGCGGGCCGGGCGGCGGGTCCTGCCTGCGTCAGCCGGCTCAGCAGCCGCACCGTGATCTGCGGACTGATCAGCGTGTCACCGGCCATCGCGGCCCGCACGCCCTCGATCAGCAGCGTCGGCCCGGACCGCTTCAGCAGGAAACCGCAGGCACCGTTGCGCAGTGCGGTGTGCACGTACTCGTCCAGGTCGAAGGTGGTCACGACCAGCACCCGCGTCTGCGGCGCCAGCAGCCGGGTCACCTCCAGCCCGTCCAGGCGCGGCATCCGGATGTCCGCCAGCACCACGTCCGGCCGCAGCTCTCGGGCCAACGCCACCGCGCTCTCACCGTCCGCTGCCTCGCCCACCACGGTCATGTCCGGCTGCGAATCCAGGATCAGCCGGAAGCCGCTGCGGATGTCCTCTTGGTCGTCGGCTATCAGGATGCGTGTGGTCACGCCGCCATGATCACCCCTGGGGCGCGGGCGCCGCCGGGAACACCGCCGAAACCAGCCACCCGCCGTCCGCGCTCGCTCCCGCCCGCAACGTCCCGCCCGCCGCCTCCACTCGTCCGCGCAGACCCGCCAGCCCCGTCCCGCCCCGGCGCCTGCGCCCCAGCCCCAGCAGTCCGCCCGCGCCCCGAGCCGGCGCGGAGTTGGCCACGCTGAGCTCTATGTCCGCTCCCGCCCGCCGTACGGAGACCCGCACCTCGGCCGCCCCGGGCGCGTGCCGGCGTACGTTCGTCAAAGCCTCCACGGCCACCCGGTACGCGGTGGTGTCCGCCTCCCGCGACAGTTCCCCCGCCACCGCCGGGTCCGCGTCCAGGGCGCCGCCCTCGAACCGCTCCACCAGCCCGGGCAGTTGCGCCAGACCCGGCACCGGAGCCAGGGGCCGGTCCGCCGCCTCCTGCAGCGCGTGCACCGTACGGTCCATCGACGCCAGCGCGCTCAGCCCCGCCGCTTCGATCCGTTCCAGCGCGAGGACCGCTTGACCGGGATCCCCCGCGGCCACGAACCGGGCCGCCTGCGCCCGCACCACGATGGCGCTCACGTCGTGCGCCACGAAGTCGTGCAGATCCCGCGCCAGTTCCAACTGCTGGTCGCGCCGCGCATCCCGTACGGCCCGCCGCAGCCGACCCGCCTGGCGGCGCAGGTAGCCGCCGGCCAGCGCGGCCCCGAGCGCGGGCATCGCCCAGAACGCCGCGGCCCCGCAGGCCTCCAGCCACGATCCCGTCTCCCACACCAGCGGGACCGGCCACAGCGCGACGGCCGCCACGCCCAGGGTGCCCGCGACGGTACCCGAACGCACGGGAGACCAGCGGGCCACGAGACCGAGCAGGGGCAGCAGGAGACAGACCCAGAGCAGCATCCATGACGCGGGCGCGTGCAGGAACGGCGCGGCGATGCCGACGACCGCAGCCGAGACCAGCAACGGGGCATACGCGCCACGGGGGTTCACGGTCATGAGGCCGACCCTATGAGCCCCTGCTCGGGTGGGCCATCTGCCGTTCGGCAGAGGCGGTCGATCCGGCATCACCGCGGACCTGCTGATCGGCCGATGGTTCACGGGAGCCTTGCGGACGAGGCTGGAGACATCACCGACCGCCTCCCGAACAGGACTTGACGATGCCTGCAGATGCCACCACCGCAACCGCAACCGCCGGCGTCCGCGCCACGGCCACCGTTGCCACCGTCTCGCCCTGGATCCGGCGGACGGCCCATGCCGCCGCGCTCACCGTGCTCCCGAGCTGCCTGTGGCGGCTGGTGATGGCCACGGGCATCCCGCTCGGCTTCGGTGTGGGCAGCCCGCACCACCACTCCCGGTTTCCGGGCTGGGGATCCCTTTACCTGGTCGTCCTCTGCATCTTCCAGGAGCTGCTGGGGCTGGCGGCCCTCGGGCTGGTCCAGCGTTGGGGCGAAGAGGTCCCCCACTGGGTTCCCTGGCTAGGCGGGCGCCGCATTCACCGCCTGCTGGTCGTGATCCCCTTCGCCTTCGCGACGATCGCCGTCACCGCCATCACCTTGGCTTCGGCCTGGTTCTGGAACGGCGTCAACGCGGCCGATCCGACCGCACCGCGCGGGATCGGCTACTGGGCCATGACCCTGCCCTACACCCCCATGCTCCTGTGGGGCCCGCTCCTCGGGGTCGTGACCGTCGCCTACTGGCGCCGGCGCAGGCTCCACGGCTGACGCACGGAAAATCGCTGGTACGGGGAGTGCGCCGGGGGCAGAGTGAGCAGTGCGGGGAGCAACAAAAGGTCCGGGGCAGCCACTTCGAGCGCGCCATCTGGCGCGGGCTGCCCCGGACCTCTTGTTCTTCGTACCTCGTACGCGCTACGCCGCGCCCAGCAGACGCTCCAGCACCACCGCGATGCCGTCCTCCTCGTTGGAGGTCGTCACCTCGTCGGCCACCGCCTTGAGCTCCGCGTGGGCATTGGCCATCGCCACCCCGTGTGCGGCCCAGCCGAACATCGGGATGTCGTTGGGCATGTCACCGAAGGCGATCGTGTCCGCCGCCTTGACCCCCAGCCGGCGGGCGGCCAGTGACAACCCCGTGGCCTTGGTCAGCCCCAGCGGCAGGATCTCCACGATGCCGGGACCCGCCATCACGATGTCGACCAGACTGCCCGCGATCTGCCGGGCCACCTGGACGAGCGCGTCGTCGTCCAGCCCGGGGTGCTGGATGTACAGCTTGTTCAGCGGAGCCGTCCACACGGCGGCGGTGTCCTCCAGGTAGAGGGCCGGGAGGCCCTCCTGCACCTGGTAGCCGGGCCCGAAGAGGACCTCGCCGTCGACCCCGTCCCGGCTGGCCGCCAGGGCCAGCGGACCGACCTCGGCCTCGATCTTCGACAGCGCCAGAGCGGCCAGCTGCCGGTCCAGCGTCACCGAGGTCAGCAGCCGGTGCGCGCCGGCGTCGTAGACCTGGGCTCCCTGCCCGCACACGGCGATCCCCTTGTATCCGAGATCGTCCAGCACGTGCCGGGTCCACGGCACGGCCCGGCCGGTGACGACGATGTGCGCCGCGCCCGCCGCGGTGGCCGCGACGAGTGCTTCACGGGTGCGTTCCGAGACGGTGTCGTCGCCACGCAGCAGCGTGCCGTCGAGATCGGTCGCGACGAGCTTGTACGGGAACGGGGCCGGGCTCACTTGGTGATCGGCTCCAGGACCTCGCGGCCGCCGAGGTACGGACGCAGCACCGCAGGCACCCGCACCGAACCGTCGGCGAGCTGGTGGTTCTCCAGGATCGCGACGATCGTGCGCGGCACGGCGCACAGCGTGCCGTTCAGCGTGGACAGCGGCTGGGTCTTCTTGCCGTCGCGGTAGCGGATCGACAGGCGGCGGGCCTGGAATCCGTCACAGTTCGAGGCGGAGGTCAGCTCGCGGTACTTGCCCTGCGTCGGGATCCACGCCTCGCAGTCGAACTTGCGCGAGGCGGAGGCGCCCAGGTCGCCGGTGGCGACGTCGATCACCTGGAACGGCAGCTCCAGGCTGGTCAGCCACTGCTTCTCCCACTCCAGGAGCCGCTGGTGCTCGGCCTCGGCGTCCTCCGGCGCGACGTACGAGAACATCTCGACCTTGTCGAACTGGTGGACGCGGAAGATGCCGCGGGTGTCCTTGCCGTACGTACCGGCCTCGCGGCGGAAGCACGGCGAGAAGCCGGCGTACCGCAGCGGCAGCTTGTCCGCGTCGATGATCTCGTCCATGTGGTACGCGGCGAGCGGGACCTCGGAGGTGCCGACCAGGTAGAAGTCGTCCTTCTCCAGGTGGTAGACGTTCTCCGCTGCCTGGCCGAGGAAGCCGGTGCCCTCCATGGCGCGCGGGCGGACCAGCGCCGGGGTCAGCATCGGGATGAAGCCGGCCGCGGTGGCCTGTGCGATCGCCGCGTTGACCAGGGCGAGCTCCAGCAGGGCGCCCACACCGGTCAGGTAGTAGAAGCGCGAGCCCGACACCTTGGCGCCGCGCTCGACGTCGATGGCGCCCAGCGACTCGCCGAGCTCCAGGTGGTCCTTGGGCTCGAAGCCCTCGGCGGCGAAGTCACGGATGGTGCCGTGCGTCTCCAGGACGGTGAAGTCCTCTTCGCCGCCGACGGGGACGTCCTCGTGCACGATGTTGCCGAGCTGGAGGAGCAGCCGCTTCGCGGCCTCGTCGGCCTCGTTCTGCTCGGCCTCGGCGGCCTTGACGTCCTGCTTGAGCTGTTCGGCCTTCTTCAGCAGCTCTGCCCGCTCCTCGGGGGAGGCCTTGGGGATGAGCTTGCCGAGCGACTTCTGCTCATTGCGCAGTTCGTCGAAGCGCATGCCTGAGGACCTGCGGCGCTCGTCGGCGGAGAGCAGTGCGTCGACGAGTTCGACGTCCTCTCCACGGGCGCGCTGCGAGGCGCGGACACGGTCAGGGTCTTCACGGAGCAGCCGGAGGTCAATCACCCCTCCAGGCTACCGGGCTGGGGTTCCTGGGATCACACCGATATCACGCTGCGTGTCGCTATGTCCCAATTGCGGCGAATGGATAAGTCTTGGCGGTCGGCCGGAAGTGATCCTTCTCGGGTGGTCGATAAAAGCGTCCCATTCTCCGAAAAGGGACACAACGCCGGCGGCCGGTCGGGCCCTGAGCAGGGCCGGAGGTCGTTCTTGTCCACAGGAATTCGCAGCGCCCCGATCTTATCCACAGGCTGTGTGCCGCATCTGTGGACACGGAAATAGATCATTCCCGACCGGTGGGCGGCTGGGGTGAATCAGGGTTCAAACCACCCTCACACACTCATTCGGGTGGGAATGACTCGCCCCAAAGAGTTGATCGGTGATACGGGGGTGACGCCGTTCACCTTCCGCTCTCCAGCGCGAAACCTGAGCCCTGCGACCGATATGTCGACCTTGTCGGGCCGCTCTGTCGACTTGTCCCCAGGCCGGCCTCTCGACCTGTGGATAACTCTGTGGACAGTGGAGGGAAGGCTACGCCCGGCCGTCGAGGCAGCGGGTCAGCCAGTCGGAGGCGGCCGTGAAGTCACCATCGGAGGTGCCCGGCCTGGGTGTACGGACGTCACCCTGAGCGACACCGGCCCGCGGGTAGGAACCGAGGAAGCGGACCTGGGGGCAGGTCCGCTTGAGGCCCATGAGGGCCTCGCTCACCCTCCGGTCGGAGATGTGTCCCTCGGCATCGACGGCGAAGCAGTAGTTGCCGATGCCCGCACCGGTCGGCCGGGACTGGATCAGCATCAGGTTGACCCCGCGCACGGCGAACTCCTGGAGCAGCTCCAGCAGCGCACCGGGGTGGTCGTCGCCGAGCCACAGCACGACGGAGGTCTTGTCCGCGCCCGTCGGGGCGGCGGGCCGGGCGGGGCGCCCGACGAGCACGAACCGGGTCTCGGCGTTCTCGGCGTCGTGGATCTCGGTGACCAGCGGCACGAGGCCGTAGGTGGCGGCCGCGAACTCGCCGGCGAAGGCCGCGTCGAAGCGCCCTTCCTGGACCAGCCGGGCGCCGTCGGCGTTGGAGGCGGCCGACTCCCACGCCGCGTCCGGCAGGTTCGCCCGCAGCCAGTTGCGCACCTGAGGCTGGGCCACCGGGTGCCCGGTGACGGTCTTGACGTCGGACAGGGCCGTCCCGGGCCGTACGAGCAGCGCGAAAGCGATGGGCAGCAGCACCTCGCGGTAGATCATCAGCGGTTCGCCCGAGGCGAGCTCGTCGAGGGTGGCGGTCACCCCGCCCTCGACCGAGTTCTCGATCGGGACGAGGGCGGCAGCGGCCTCGCCGTTGCGCACGGCGTCCAGGGCCGCCGGGACGGACACCATCGGGACGAGCTCCCGGGTGGCGGCTTCCGGGAGCGTGCGCAGGGCGGCTTCGGTGAAGGTGCCCTCGGGACCGAGATACGTGAAGCGAGTGGCCGACATGCGGTCAGCCTAATGCCGGGGTGCTCGCCTCCGGGGTGCCGTTCACCCTTCGAGCAGCCGCTGTCCCACGTACTCTCCGGCGCGCGGGCCGGGCGGGACGGCGTACAGGCCGCTGGACTCGTGCCGGATGAACTCCGACAGCGCGTCGCCGCGGTCGAGCTTGCGCTGGACGGGTACGAAGCCGCGCAGCGGATCGGCCTGCCAGCAGATGAAGAGGAGCCCGGCGTCGGGGGTGCCGTCGGTGCCGATCCCGTCGTGGAAGGAGAAGGGGCGCCGCAGCATGGCGGCCCCGCCGTTCTGTGCGGGGGCGGAGATCCGGGCGTGGGCGTTGGACGGGATGACGGGCTTGCCGTCGGCCCCGAGCTTGTCCAGTGCCATCGGGGTGGTCTCGGTGCCGCCGGTCAGCGGGGCGCCGGTGGCCTTCGTGCGGCCGATGACCTGCTCCTGCTGTGCGAGCGACTGCTTGTCCCAGTCGTCGAGGAGCATGCGGATGCGTCGGACGACGGCGTAGGAGCCCCCCGCCATCCATGCGTGTTCGGCAGGGCCGGGGCCGGCGTCGGGGACGAAGATCCGCTTGTCGAAGTCGGGCTGAGCGGGCTTCGGGTTGCCGGTTCCGTCGATCTGGCCCATCAGGTTGCGGGCGGTCGTCGGGGTGCCGGTGGCGCCGGGGGACCGGTTGAAGCCGTTCATCTGCCAGCGGATCCGGGCGGCCTCACCCGCGTCCTTCTGTAGGGCGCGCAGGGCGTGGAAGGCGACGAGTCCGTCGTTCGCGCCGATTTGGATCCACAGGTCGCCGTTGCTGCGCTGGGGGTCGAGGTGGTCGGAGGAGAAGTCCGGCAGCGGGTCGAGAGCGGCGGGGCGGCGGGCGGTGAGCCCGGTGCGGTCGAAGAAGGAGTGGCCGAAGCCGAAGGTGATGGTGAGGGAAGACGGGCCGGCGTCCAGGGCGATGCCGCTGTCGGAGCTCGCGGCGGTCTCGCCCGCCATCAGCCGTCGTGCCGTGTCGGACCAGCGGCGCAGCAACGCGGTTGCCTCGGTGCGGCCGGCCCCGGCGGCCAGGTCGAAGGCGAGGACGTGGCCCTTGGCCTGGAGCGGAGTGGTGATGCCGGCCTGGTGGTCCCCGTGGAACGCGACCTGGGTGGCGCCGAGGGAGGACAGGCTCCCGGCACTGCCGGAGGCGGAGCCGCTCCCCGAGTCGGCGAGTGCGGAGTGCGCGAGGGCGCCGCTTGTGGCGCCGAGCGCGAGGCCCGCGGCGCCTGCGGCGCCGACGGTGCCCAGCAGTCGGCGCCGGGAGATCTCGATGTCGGGGTTGCTCTCGGTCACGCTGGTCAGCCGATCTTCACGGTCTTCTGGACGGTCGTCTGGTCGATGTCGGAGGTGCGTACGGTCACGTCGATGCGCCATTCGCCGGCGAGCGGCAGCTGGACGCCGGACGCGGTCCAGTGTCCGGGGGCGGCACGGTCGGGGACGAGTGGCAGGGGGCCGATGTCCTTGGCGGGGAGGGTGAAGGCGACCTTGACCTCGGGGAGGTCGAGGGGCTTGCCGTCGCCGGACTCGGCCCACAGGTGCAGGGTGTTGGCGCCGATCCGGCCCGGGTCGAGCTCCAGGCGGACGGATCCCTTGCCGTCCGGGCCGCCGGTGTCGAACGGCAGAGTGATCTTGACCGCGCGGTCGGGGACGGCGGGGGCGGCGGAGCCGCGGCCCGTCTCCCGCTCCACGGTGCGCCCGGGCTCGGTGCTGGTGAGGATGGTGGTGACGGCAAGCAGGACCACGGCGACAGCGGCCTCGCCCAGGACGGAGCGGCGCAGACCGGCTCGGTCCGGGTCCGCGTCGCGGACCTGCTTCTCGCGCGCGCTCTCGCGGGCGGCGCGCTGGCGGGCCAGCTGGGCCGCTCGCTTGGGGTCGGCCGGAACGGTGACGGATTCGGTTTCACGTGAAACGTCGGTGGTGGCCGTTTCACGTGAAACATCGTGGGCCTCCACCTCGGCTGCCCGGGTGTCGGCGAGCCGGCCGGTCCACTTGCGGGACAGGTAGGCGAGGGCGACGAGGACGGCGACCAGGCCGACCTTTACCAGCAGCAGCCGTCCGTAGTCGGTGCCGGTGAGTGCGGACCAGCTGCCGACCTGGCGCCAGGACTGGTATACGCCGGTGACGGTGAGCACCAGGACGCTGACGAAGCCGATCTTGGAGAAGCGCTGGACGGCATCGCGCTCGATCCCGGGGACCTTGTACAGGGCGACGAGGAGGGCGGTGAGGCCGCCGAGCCAGGTGGCCACGGCCAGCAGGTGGAGGATGTCCGCGGGCATGGCGATGCCGGGCTGGATGCCGGTGGAGGCGTGCTCGGACAGGGCCCAGGTGGCGGCGATGCCGGCGGAGACGACCGCACCGCCGATGGCCAGCCCGAAGGTGAGGTCGTCGACGTCCCGTACGTCCTCCGATTCGTCCTCCGAGGCCTGCCCCGAGCCGTGCTCCGCCCCCTCTTCGGCGCTTTCGGATCCTTCCTGGCGGCGGGCGTAGACACCGAGCAGGACCGCGATGAAGAGGGCGGCGGCGCCCAGCAGGAGCAGCCGGGAGACGAGCGACGCGCCGGTCTTGGTCGACAGGACGGCCCGCAGCCCGTCGAGGTCGAAGACGTCGCCGAACTTCCCGGACCCGGTGTAGGGGGCGCGGAGGACCAGCATCACGAGGGTGGCGGCGGTCAGGGTGACCCAGGCCCGCACGATGAGCTTCTGGAGCGGCCGCTGCGCGGCGCCCCGGCGCCAGCACAGCAAGATGAAGGCGGCGGCGCCGACGAGCACGGTGAAGCCCGCGTAGGCGGCGTAGCGGGCGATGCCGTAGGCGATGCCCACCGGGCCGCCTCCCGCCTGTTGGGTGGGGAGGGTGACGGTGGTGGCGGAGGGGGCGCCGATGGAGAAGGTGAAGGCGCCGGAGATCGGGTGGCTGTCGGCGGAGACGGCCTGCCAGGCGACGGTGTACGTGCCGTTGGGCAGTCCGGCGCGCAGCGCGGTGCCGTAGCGGATGGTGTTCCCGCTGCACAGGTCGTGCAGTTCGCCGGTGTCCACGCGTTTGCCCTGGGGGTCCAGGACGCGGATGGAGTCGGCGCCCATGGCGACCTGCTCAGAGAAGGAGAGCGTGACCTGGGCGGGGGCCGTGGCGACCACCGCCCCGTCCTTGGGGTCGCTCGCGGTGAGTGCTGCGTGTGCCGTGGCCGGGGCGGCCGCGGTGAACAGGGTTGCCAGCAGGGCTGCGAGGACCAGCGCGAGCCGCGGCAGCAGTGCCGTGGCGCGGACGCGGGCCGCGGAGGGGGCGGGGGCGGTGGTCGTCATGGCGTGTCAGTCCCTCGGTGCGGGTCCGTCAGTGACCGGTGCTGTTCTGGGCGTTGTACGTCCGTTCCTTCACGTCCAGCTCGACCTTGACCGGGTCGGCCTTCTCGAAGTGCAGCTCGACCGTGACCTTGTCGCCGACCGTCGGGGTGTTCTTGAGCCCCATGAACATGACGTGGTTGCCGCCGCGTTCCAGCTTGAGTTCACCGTTGGCAGGTACGTCCATGGAGGGGACCTGCTGCATCTTCTGGTCTTTGGTCTCGTGGATCTGCAGATCGTCGGAGAGCGGGGAGGTGACGCCGGTGAGCTTGTCGGCGGTCTTGGAGTCGTTCTTGATGACCATGAAAGCGCCGGCCATCTTGTCGTTGACGGGCTGGGGCATGTAAGCGCCGCTTACCGTCATCCGCGGCTTGCCGTCCCCGGAGTCGCCCGAGTCCGAGGAACAGCCGGATATGGCGAGCGCTGCCGTCAGGGAGAGGGCGGCGGCGAGGGTGCGGGTGGTGCGGGCGTTCACGGGTTCTCTCCCTTGATGAGCTTCGGCAGGTCCTTGGCGTAGTCGTCGACGGTGGTGCCCTCGCCGTAGAGGACGTAGCCCTCGTCGGTCTTGGGCGAGAACGCGATGACCTGGGCGCCGTGCATGGAGACGACGCCGCCGTCGGCCTCCTTCTTGGCGGCCTCGATGCCGATGCCGAGCGAGCGCGCGGCGGCCTGGATGGTGGCGAAGTCCCCGGTGAGTCCGACGAAGGACGGGTCCTGGGACTTGAGCCACGAGCCGAGGGATTCGGGAGTGTCCCGTTCGGGGTCGGTGGTGACGAAGACGACCCGGAGGTTGTCCTGGTCGGCCTTGGGGAGTGCCTTCTTGGCGACGGCGATGTTGCTCATCGTCAGCGGACACACGTCCGGGCAGTTGGTGTAGCCGAAGTAGATGAGCGTCGGCTTGCCCTTGGTCTGCTCGCGCAGGTTCCACGGTTTTCCGGTGGTGTCCGTGAGGACGAGCTCCGGCTTGGTGAAGGGGCGGTCCAGCACCGTCGCGGCCTTGGCGTTGCTCTGGCCGCCGGAGATCTGGGTGACCGAGCCGGTCTTGGCGGGGTCGCCGCCGCAGGCGGTGAGGGTGAGTGCGGCCGCCGCGAGAAGGGCGGCGACCGTCACACGTGTGGTGCGCATGAAGAGGTGTCCCTGTGATCGGGGATGGTTCGGAGGTGTCAGGCGGAGCGGCGGCGCGAGGCGACGCCGAAGGCGACACCACCGAGCCCGACGAGGATGCCGGCGATGCCGAGGGCGCGCGCCGTGTTGTCGGCGCCGTGCTTGGCGTCGGCCGTGTCGTGGCTGTGCGCCGCGTCCTTGTCGTTCTTCGCGTCCTTGGCGTTCTTGTCGTCACCGTGGTGGTCGGCGGCCTTGGCGGCGGTCAGCTTCAGCACGGGCGCCGGGTTCTGCGGTTCCGCGGCTCCGTCCTTGGCCTCCTCGATCCAGCGGACGACCTCGCCGTTGTCGTAGGTCTGGATGGACTTGAAGACCATCTGGTCCGCGTTCTCGGGCAGCTTGCCCACGGAGAGCGGGAACTGCTGGAACTTGCCGGGCTCGATCTTGCCGCCGGTCCAGGTCACCTTGGTGACGACCTCGTTGACCTGCTTGCCGTGCACGGTCAGTGGCTTGTCGAGCTTGGTCTTCTCGACGGTGGACGTCCAGCCGGGGATGTCCTGCGGCATGACGGACGTGAGCGGCTGGTCGGTCGGGAAGTTGACCTCCAGTTGGGTGGTCGAGGCGTTGTCGCGCTCGTTCGGGACCTTGAAGTTGAGCGTCGCGTAGCCGCCCTTGGCAGCCTCTCCGACGGGCTGTACGCCGACGTGGGCGAAGGCGGTACCGGACAGGACGAGGACGGTACCGGCGGCGAGGGCGGCGGCGAAGGAGACGCGAGAGGTCTTCATGGCAGAAACACTCCACGGAAGCAGTGGTGACGGTGGCTCCGCGCACGGGCGCGCGCGGAGTTCGCGGCACCGGTGCTCCCGTCGTGTGTCCCGGGGAGGAGGGTGCCGCGTCAGGCTGCGAGGGCGAGTGCCGTGGGTGGCCCGCGCCTGATCACCGTGTGCTGGAGTGCCTCGCGACCGGTGGCGGCCGCGGGGTCGGCTGCGGTTCGCGGGGTCTGTCCGGCAAGGGCCGGCGCGTCGGGAAGTCCGGCGCCCAGGGCCCGTACGAGGGCCAGCGCGGCGCGCAGCGGGCGCACCGGGGCGGCTTCGGCGGAGAGCCGGGACAGTTCGACGAGCCGGAAGAGCGCGGCGTCACCGCGGCCGAGCAGCCAGCCGGCGGCGAGCGCGGCCAGCAGGTGGCCGATGAGCATGGCCGGACTGAACAGGCCGGTCGCGGGTGCGGTGGTGGCGGCTTGGGCCAGGTGCGCGTGCGCGGCGTGGCCCTGCGCTGCGAGGTCCCCGGCCTGTCCGGCCTGTGCGGCCAGAGCGGCCGGGTCCAGGCCGGCGGTCTCCAGGATCTGCCGGGCGTCGGCGGGGCTGAGCGGTACGGAGTTGCCCCCGCACACCAGTCGGGCGGCGAGCGCCGCGAGCGAGCCGTCGTCGGAGGCGGCGCCGGCCGGTGCCTGCCCGGCCGGGGCGCTGTGCTGGCCGAGGCCGAACAGCGTGTGCAGGGCGAGTTGTCCCGTGGCGAGCCCGGCGGCGATGCCGGGCAGGGTGCGGCGGCGTCCCGCGAGCGGGGCGGCGACCGAGAAGACCGCGACGAAGCCGAGGCACAGCGACCACCAGGGCACGGTGGCGCAGGACGCCAAGGCGTGCCCGGCCCCGGACAGCACGACACAGACCGCGGTGAACACCGCGGCCCGGATCATCCGGAGGGTGGCTCCGGCGTGCGTGGCGTGGGGGGCAGTCATGGCCGGGCCATCATCGCACTGCGCTTGGGGCCTTCATGCGGCAGGTCCGGAAGGTCCCTTGAGTCCGCTCTGGGGATGGCTTGAGACGGGCCCCGGTGGCGGGGCGGGCGCTCGCATACACCGCTGTCCGGGAGCGCCGCCATCGGCCGAACGGGGGCATTGCGCGCCAGGTCGCCCACGAAGCGCTTACGACCCCTCTTGGGCGGCAATAGGTAACCGTATGAGCATCTGGTGGTCTCTCCACTTGAGGCGCGAAGCCGCGAGCGTGCCGCTCGCCAGGCGACTGCTGCTCGGGACGATGGAGACCGCGGGGGTGGATCCGGACATCTCCTTCGACCTCTCGGTGGCCCTGAGCGAGGCGTGTGCGAACGCGGTGGAGCACGGCGGGCACGGCGATCTTCCGCACGAGACCGAGGCGTACCACGTCACGGCCTATCTGGACGGGGACCGTTGTCGCATCGAGGTGAGTGATTCGGGGCCGGGTTTCCCCGCCGCGACGGTGGCCCGCCGTAGACCCTCCCTGGCCGAGAACGGCCGGGGCCTGCACTTGATCGCGGAGCTCGCCGATCACGTCCGTTTCCGCAACCGACCGGGACGCGGCGCGGTGGTCAGCTTCGACAAGATGCTGAAGTGGCGCGACGACGCGCTGCTCAAAGTCTCCTGACCCCGGGACGGGGTGCGACGTGCCGGTGGGCGGGACCCCGTACGGGATCCCGCCCACCAGGACGTACGAGCGGGGGCATCAGCCCTTGAGGCGCGCCATCCAGGCCTCGACCTCGACCGAGGCGCGGGGCAGCCCGGCCGACAGGTTCCGGTTGCCCTCCTCGGTGACGAGGATGTCGTCCTCGATCCGGACGCCGATGCCGCGGTACTCCTCGGGCACGGTCAGGTCGTCGGTCTGGAAGTACAGACCGGGCTCGACGGTCAGGCACATGCCCGGCTCCAGCGTGCCGTCGACGTACGCCTCGGTGCGCGCGGCCGCGCAGTCGTGGACGTCCATGCCGAGCATGTGGCCGGTGCCGTGCAGGGTCCAGCGGCGCTGCAGGCCGAGCTCCAGGACGCGCTCGACCGGGCCCTCCAGCAGGCCCCACTCGACGAGCTTCTCGGCCAGCACGTGCTGGGAGGCGTCGTGGAAGTCGCGGAACTTCGCGCCCGGCTTGACGGCGGCGATGCCGGCTTCCTGGGACTCGTAGACCGCGTCGTAGATCTTGCGCTGGATGTCGGTGTACGTGCCGTTGATCGGCAGCGTGCGCGTGACGTCGGCGGTGTAGAGGGAGTGGGTCTCCACGCCGGCGTCGAGCAGCAGCAGGTCGCCGGGGCGGACGTCGCCGTCGTTGCGGACCCAGTGCAGGGTGCAGGCGTGCGGGCCGGCGGCGCAGATGGAGCCGTAGCCGACGTCGTTGCCCTCCACACGGGCGCGCAGGAAGAAGGTGCCCTCGATGTAGCGCTCGGAGGTGGCCTCCGCCTTGTCGAGGACCTTCACGACGTCCTCGAAGCCGCGGACGGTGGAGTCGACGGCCTTCTGCAGCTCGCCGATCTCGAAGTCGTCCTTCACGGCGCGGGTCTCGGAGAGGTAGACGCGCAGCTCCTCGTCGCGCTCCTTGGTCACCTTGTCGGTGAGGGCGGACTCGATGACGGAGTCGTGGCCGCGTACGGCGCGAACCGGACCCTCGGCCTCGGTGAGCGCCTCGGCGAGCTCGCGGACGTCCTTGGCCGGGATGCCCAGGAGCTGCTCGGCCTCGGCGAGCGAGTGCCGGCGGCCGACCCACAGCTCGCCCTGGCCGGAGAGCCAGAACTCGCCGTTCTCGCGGTTCGAGCGCGGCAGCAGGTAGATCGTGGCGGTGTGCCCGACCTCCCCGGTGGGCTCCAGGACCAGGACGCCGTTCTCGGTCTGGTCGCCGGTGAGGTAGGCGTACTCGGTCGAGGCGCGGAAGGGGTACTCGGTGTCGTTCGAGCGGATCTTCAGGCGGCCCGCGGGGACGACGAGGCGCTCGCCGGGGAAGCGGGCGGACAGTGCGGCGCGGCGGGCGGCGGTGTGCGCGGCCTGCGCGATGGGCTCCAGCCCGTGCAGCTCGGTGTCGGCCCAGCCGGTGCGCATGCTCTCGGCAAGTTCATCGCTGACGCCCGGGTACAGACCGTTCTTGCGCTGCTTGTGCGTCTTCTTGGGCTGCTCTTCTTCCGGGGTCTCCGGGGTGAGCTCGTCAGCCACGTCTTCTCCTCAGCTACGACAGACACGGACCTGGGTGTGGACCTCATCCATCGTATGTGTGAGCGGAAGGCCCCCGGAGGCCGTGTGTCAAATCGCACAAACAGCCCAATGCTCGCAATAGGCACAACAGGGGCAATCGCTACATCGTGCGCCGAATCACTCGAACCGGGCGGCGAGCAGGACGACGTCCTCGGGCGCGTCCTCCAGTGCCCCTTCGGGCAGCACGGTCCGCAGGATGTGGTCGCAGATCGCGCCCGGATCCTCGCGGGCACTGCGCGGAACGCTCGCGGCCGCCGCGTGCAGCCGGGCGTAGGCCCGGTCCATGGGGTCCCCGGTGCGGCGCAGCAGCCCGTCGGTGTACAGCAGCACCGTTTCTCCGGAGGCGGGTTCGATGTCCACGCTCGGCGCCTCCCAGCAGGACAGCATCCCCAGTGGCGCGGAGAGCGAGGTCTCCACGTATTCGGTCCGGTGCTCGCCGATGAGCAGCGGCGGGGTGTGCCCGGCGCCGGCCAGGATGATCTTGTTCTGAGGGTCGTCGCCGGGACCCCCGGCGGGCTCGCAGTACGCGAAGAGCGCGGTCGCCGAGCGCGCGGGCTCGGTCAGCCGCAGCAGCAGCTCCAGGTCGGAGAGGACCGCGACCGGATCCTCGCCCTCCATGACGGCGTACGCGCGCAGCGAGGCGCGCAGCCGGCCCATGGCGGCGACGGCGCTCGGCCCGGAGCCGGTGACGGAGCCGACGGCCAGTCCCAGGGCGCCCTCGGGCAGCGGCAGGGCGTCGTACCAGTCGCCTCCGCCGAGCGGCCCGGTGTGGTGGCGGGCCGCGAGCTGGACCCCGGGGATCCGGGGCAGCCGGCTGGGCAGCAGCTCCTCGGCGACGGTGGCCAGCCGGGAGCGGGAGCGTTCGACCTCCAGCATCCTGGCCAGGTGCTCGGCGGCGTGCCGCACGTAGAGCCCGGCGAGGTCGCGCTGCCGGTCGTTCGGCTCGGCCTGCTCGTCGTAGAGCCAGACGGCCGCGCCGAGCCGGCCGGTGGCCTCCGCGGTCAGGGGCAGCGCGTAGCTCGCGGCGTACCCGAGGCGGGCGGCGACCTCGCGGTGGCGGGGGTCCACGGGGGCGGCGAAACCACCGGTGCCCGCGGGCGCGTCCGGTTCGGGGAGCACCTCGGAGCCGCCGTGCGCGTCGGGCAGCCCGTCGAGGATGCGTCCGTACGAGGTGGCGCTGCGCGGCACGGTCTCGATGTGGCCGAGGTCGGCGTGACCGAGGCCGAGGCCGATCGTGCTGGTCGGGCCGAGTCCATCGGAGGGCTCCAGGACGACCAGTCCGCGGCGGGCGCCGACGAGGGAGGCTCCGGCGCGCAGGAACTCGTGGAGCGAGGCGTCGAGATCGCTGGTGCGGGCGAGGCGCTCGGTGAGTTCGTGGAGGGTGGTGAGGTCCGAGACCATGCCCGCGAGCCGGTCCTGGATGAGGCTGCCCGGGCCGGTCGGCGGGGCAGGGGTGGCTTGGGCGGGGGTGGTCCGCGCGGGTGTGGGCGCCGCAGTGTGCGGTGACGCGGTAACTGCTGGATCGATTCCAGCCACTTTCGGCAGATGCGGGGCGCTCATGGCGTCCGCCTTTCCACCTGGTGCGATTCGCCATATAGCATCGCAAACCCCCAGATCGTGCTGCGTCGCCATCAAGGAATCCACATCTACACGCACACACGGATGCATGTCCAGCATTGCCCAGGTGGGAATCCTGGTGTCCGTGAGGCGGCAACTCACTGTCCGGCCAAGGCTAGAACTTGGCCGGAAAAAGCTGAAGGCAGCCGGTTTTTACGATCGACTGGACGGACCCGGCAAGGGGTCCGGGTACGTAACCGGTAGCGCCCGGGGCCAGTTGGAACCGCCCGGCGCGGGTCGCCGTCCTTAGCGGCGGCAGCCGGTCTCGGTGCCGGCGCGGGTCGCGCTCCATGCCCGCCGGACGTTTGATGGACCCGTAAGACGACTGCACGAACCGTGTGAACCTGCTTCTGGTGGACAGTGACGCGAAACGTGTACGTGTGGTGATGCACCGGTTACGTGGTGTGATGTGGCCCTCGGCGTTCAACGGAAAGGAACGAGCGCTCATGCGCGAGATCCTCGGAAGGCGTCTCCAGCGGCTCCGCGACCGCTTTCGATCCCCGCGCCCCGCCCCGGGACGGACCGGCGTCCCGCCGGCCCTCCTCGACGCGGCGCGCACCTGCGCCACCCTCCGGCAGTGGCCCGTCCTGCCCGGCGTCGGCCGGTCCGCCACGGACGGCTCGCGCTGCGCCTGCCCCGACCCCGACTGCGTCGTTCCAGGCGCGCATCCATTCGACCCCGGGCTGCTCGCGGCCACCACCGACCCGCGGATGGTGGCCTGGTGGTGGACGCGGAGGCCCGCCGCTCCCGTCCTCCTCGCCACCGGGGGGACCGCCCCGTGTGCCGTGAGCCTGCCGGCAGGCGCGGCGGCGCGGGCCCTCGTACGGCTGGACGCACAAGGCCTGAGGCTGGGGCCGGTCGTGGCCACGCCGACCCGTTGGTCGCTGCTGGTGGCGCCGTATTCGCTGGAGCGGCTCGGCGAACTCCTCTACGCCAAGGACCACGTGCCGTCCTCGTTGCGCTTCCACGGTGAGGGCGGCTACTTGTTGCTGCCGCCATCGGCCGCGTCCAGCGGCGGCCAAGTGCGGTGGGAACGGGAACCCGGTCCGGACGGCGAGCTCTGGCTGCCCGACGTCGAGGCGGTCGTGGACGCGCTCGTCGAGGCGAGCAGCGGCGCACCCGGCGGCGGCAGCCGGCTCGCGTACTGATCACTCGTACGGGTGTCGGCGGGACGAGTTTCCAAGGGAATTGGGCGCGGGGATCTCCGGGCCCCATTCCCGCGTCGCTATCTTCGGCGAATGAATCTCCGCCTGATCGGCATCGGCGCCGGTGTGTTGATCATCTTGTCCCTCCCGCTCACGGGAGCGATCGCCGGGCCGGATTTTGCCGGTCAGGATGACGGAAAAGGCGGCGGTCTGTTCTCGGCCCTCGGGCTTTCCGACTCCTCGAACGGGACTCACGGGTCTGTTGGGGCTGCTGGGTCTTCCGATTCTCCTACGGGTTCTCCGCGCTCGGCGGACGGCGCCCCCGGGCAGCAGCCCGGGCCGGCCCTCGCGCCGCGCACGGATGCGCGCTGCGGCCCCGAACTGTCCTCGCCGCACGGGGTGGAGGCGCAGACCTGCGTCCTGGTGGGCGAGGGCCAGACGTGGGGCCGCAGTTACTACAGAAACACCAGCGGGCAAGCGTTGGACGCCGTGCTGACGGTGATGGGGCCGGCGGGCCGCACCGTGCAGATCCGGTGCACGGTCGGCGCGGGCGACGAACCGGGGCTGTGCGAGACACCGAGAGAGGCCTCGGCGGGGGCTCCGGACAGCTACTCGGCCGTTGCGGAATTTGCAGTTCCGGATGACGAAGGGGAGCTGTTGTTGCGGTCCGGGAGCAACTCACCGGCACCGGGTGACGGTTGAGTACCGCCTGAAATGGAAGGGCCCGGTCGCTGGCGACGGGGGATGCACCAGCGACCGGGCTACAAGAACGGTAACAAGAGATCGCCTGTTCGCAAATTCGATCTCCGATATTCAGACACCGATTTGCAGACGATTAGCGGGAGTTGTGACTCCTGTCACCGGGTCCGCGTGAGGGTCGCGGACGGTGGTGCGTCAGCTGAGGGTGACCTGACGGTTGGTGAGCCCGCCGCGCGCCCGGCGCTCCTCCGTGTTCAGCGGGGCGTCCGTGGCCAGGGCCCCGGCCAGCCGCTCCGCGAACTCCGCAGCGGGCTTCTCCACGTCCTCCGCCGTGACTCCGGTGGGCAGGTCCCAGACGGGGACCATCAGCCCGTGCGCACGGAAGGATCCGACGAGCTTCGTGCCCTCGCCGAGCGAGGAGGTACCGGCCGCGTGCAGCCGCGCGAGGGCGTCGAGCAGCTTCTCCTCGGGGTGCGGCATGACCCAGCGCAGGTGGTTCTTCTCCGGGGTCTCGCACCAGTAGGCCGCGTCCACACCGGTCAGCTTGACGGTGGGAATGGCGGCCGCGTTGGCGCGCTCCAGCGAGGCGGCGATCTCGGGGGAGGCGTTCTGGGCGCCCTCCGATTCCGGAATCCAGAATTCGAAGCCGGTGTGTACAACCGGCTCGAAACCGCCGTCGGTGTCCAGGAGATCCTGAAGTCGCGGACCCTCGGCGGGAACCCGGCGGGCGGGGACGGGAGTCCCGGGGTCCGCGACGAGCGCACGCTCCAGGGTGTCGGCCAGGTCGCGGCCGAGGTCGCCACTGGACGAGTCGTTCTGCAGGCCGAGCAGGACGGAGCCGTCCTCGCGGCGCAGGGCCGGCCAGGCCATGGGCAGTACGGTCACCAGCGTGACGGAGGGAACTCCCTCGGGCAGACCGCCCTTGAGGGTCAGCGGAACGGTGGCCGCGGGCACGAGTTCGCGCAGCGCGACCCAGTCACACTCGCCCGGCAGGCCCTCGAAGGGACGTCGCACGCGCTCGGTGACGGCGTGCGCGGCGGCTGCGCCGTGGCAGGCCTTGTAGCGGCGCCCGGATCCGCACGGGCAGGGCTCGCGGGCGCCCACCACGGGGATTTCGCCGTTGTTGAGCTGCGGCTTTGCAGTCTTGGCTGCGGGGCGCTTCTTGGCCATCGTGGGTGTCTCCCGGTTGCGGCGGTACGGCGTCGTGTCTGGGCGCGAGCCTAGCCGTTCGTACCGCCGAAACCGGTTGGGTGCGGCCGGGAGCACGGTCGGCGTGCGCTCCCGGACGGCCGCTTGTCTCTTCCCACGTCGGCCAGTTGTCGTCGAGTGATGTTCTGTTGTTGCTCTGTTCTGTCGATCCGCTGTCGTGTTGTGCTCTTCAGGGATCGAGATCGTCGAAGGCGGTACTGAAATCGATCGCCGGGGGCGCAACGCGCGTAGCGAAATCCTCGTGCCGGGGCCCACAGGCAACGATCACCCACACGGTGACCTCACCCGCCGCTCCGTCCCGGACACCCCAGTCCTGGGCCAAGGCGCTGATGATGTTCAGCCCCCGACCGCCGCGCGCGGTGACCGAGGGCGTGGCCGGAACAGGGCGGGTGGGCCCGCCCCCGTCCGTGACCTCGACCGTCAGTCGCCCCGCTGTGTCGAAGCGCCATGCGGCGCGTATCTCCCCGTCCCCGACTTCCCGCGCGCCCAGTGGCCTGCCGTGTCGGCAGGCGTTGCTGAGCAGTTCGGAAAGGATCAGTACGGCATCGTCCACGACCGATTCGGACACCCCGCTGATACGCAATTGCTCGCGCATCCGGTGCCTCGCCTCGCCCACACCCGCAGGACCATGGCGTACATCCATGCACGACGACGTGGGCACTTCCTGTGCCACCACCAACGCCACCCCCGGAACCTCCTTAGCCCCACGCATGGTCTGGATGCCCCAATGGCCTGGACCGGAAACCGCCGGAGCGGAGGCCTCTGACGCATTCGCGACGGACCGATGCGGAGCGGATGCGCCGGTGCACACCCTGTTACCGACGGGGTGGGCGTGGCGGGTGGGCAAATGGGGACGTCAGCGGCCCAGTTGGGACAGAACCTGACGGGGTCTGTTCGTGATGATTGCTTCCACGCCGAGATCAGCGCAGAGCTGAACGTCTTCCGGATCGTTCACGGTCCATACGTGTACGGAGTGGCCCGCGCTCTGGAGCTTGCGGATGTAGCCGGGGTGGTTGCGCACGATCCGCATGCCGGGACCGGCGATGCCGATGCCGGCAGGCAGTCGCCCGTCCCGCATCCGGGGCGAGATGAACTGCATCAAGTACACCGTCGGGATCGTCGGGGCGGCCGCCCGCACGCGGTGCAGGGAGCGCGCCGAGAAGCTCATGACGCGGACCGGATGGGGCCCCCCGCTGGGCGGCGCGTCCAGGCCGAAGCGCTTGAGGAGGAACAGGAGGCGCTCCTCCACCTGTCCGGCCCAGCGGGTCGGGTGCTTCGTCTCGATCGCCAGAGGGACCGGCCGGCCGGCGTCGGAGACCAGCTCCAGGAGCCGTTCCAGGGTGAGCACGGACGTGCGCTCCGGGTCCGCGTCCCAGTCGGGGGACTCCTCGCGGTCCTTCCAGGAGCCGAAGTCGAGGGCGGCGAGGTCGGCGAGCTCCAGGGCGGAGACCGCGCCGCGACCGTTGGAGGTGCGGTTGACCCGGCGGTCGTGCACCAGGACCAGATGGCCGTCGGCGGTCAGCCGGACATCGCACTCGAGAGCGTCCGCGCCGTCTTCGATGGCCTTGCGGTACGCGGCCAGGGTGTGCTCGGGTGCGTCCTCCGAGGCGCCGCGGTGGGCGACGACCTGGATGGGGTGCGGCGTTGGGTGGGTCACCGGGTCATGGTGCCACCGAGAGGGGCCCGGGCGTCGAGGGCGAGAGCTGCGGATGCGTCCGAAATGACCGATATAAAGTGTGGGGGGAGATGCACAGGTCCGGCTTACAGTGCTCTGACGGGTGATGGGAAAGGCTTTGCCCAGGAACTTGTGTGGCAGGTCGAACGTTCAGTCGGACCGATCGCCAGAGATTTGCCAGAGATTTCTGAAGCCGTGTGTGACGAGGAGAGAGCGCTGTGAGCACCGAGAACGAGGGCACCGCGGCCCCGACGCCCCCCGCGGCCCCGTCCGCACCCCCTGCTCAGGCCTCCGAGACGCAGGCGGCGGCTCCCGCGCCTGCTCCGCAGCCGGCCGACGCACCGCCGGCGCCCCCGGCCCCTGCCGCCGCGACCGCTCCGGCGGCCCCCGCGGCCCCGCCCGCCGCCGAGCCGGTGACCCAGCAGCTCCCGCCCACGGCGGCGCCGGGCACCGAGCACACCCAGCAGCTCCCGCCCACGCAGCCGCCCGTCGCTCCGGCGCACCCGGCTCCGGCGCACCCGGCTCCGGCGCCTCCGGCTCCGGCGCCTCCGGCTCCGGCCTACGGTCAGGCCCCCGCTCCGGCCGCGCACGGCGGCGAGGTCTGGCCGCCCCCGCCGCCCGCCGTGCCCGCGTACGGCGCGGCCGGCGGTCAGGGAGGCCACGGCGGCGGTGTCTGGGGGGCTCCCCTGACCGCCGACGGCACCCCGCCGGCCAAGCCGAAGGGCAAGGGCGGCCTGATCGCGGGCGTGCTCGTGGCGGCCCTCCTCGCCGGCGGCATCGGCGGCGGCGTCGGGTACTGGGCCGCCGACCGCAGCGGAAACGGCACGGGCTCGACCACGATCACCGCCGGCAACACCCCGAAGGACCTCAAGCGCGAGGCCGGTTCGATCGCGGGCCTGGCCGCCGCCGCCCTGCCCAGTGTCGTCACCATCGAGGCCCAGGCCGGTGACGGCGAGGGCGGCACCGGCACGGGGTTCGTCTACGACCAGCAGGGCCACATCCTCACGAACAACCACGTGGTGGCCTCCGCCGCGAACGGCGGCAAGCTCTCCGCGACCTTCTCCGACGGCAAGAAGTACGAGGCCGAGGTGGTGGGCCGGGCCCAGGGCTACGACGTCGCCGTCCTGAAGCTGAAGAACCCGCCGGCCGGCCTCAAGCCGCTGCCGCTCGGCGACTCCGAGAAGGTCGCGGTCGGCGACGCGACCATCGCCATCGGTGCCCCCTTCGGCCTGTCGAACACGGTCACCACCGGCATCGTCAGCGCCAAGAACCGCCCCGTCGCCTCCGGTGACGGCTCGGGCGGGAAGAACTCGTACATGAGCGCGCTCCAGACGGACGCCTCGATCAACCCGGGCAACTCCGGCGGTCCGCTGCTCGACGGGCGCGGCGCCGTCATCGGCATCAACTCCGCGATCCAGTCGGCCGGCAACGGCGGCTTCGGCGGCGGCCAGGCCGGTTCCATCGGCCTCGGCTTCGCCATCCCGATCAACCAGGCGAAGAACGTCGCCGAGTCCCTGATCAAGACGGGCAAGCCGGTCTACCCGGTGATCTCGGTCTCCGTGGACCTGCAGTCCAAGGCCGAGGGCGCCAAGATCTCCGAGCAGGGCGCGGCCGCCAACGAGCTGGTCGACCCGAACGGCCCGGCGGGCAAGGCAGGCCTCAAGCCCGGCGACGTCATCACCGAGTTCGGCGGCAAGCCGGTCGACAGCGGCCCGACCCTGATCAGCATGATCTGGACGTACAAGCCCGGCGACACGGTGAAGCTCACCTACCTGCGCGGCGGCAAGCCGACCACGGTGGACATCACGCTCGGCTCCCGGGTCGGCGACAAGTAGGACTGAGGGTCGGCGCGAGCAGGACCACCGGCCACGGCAGTGGCCTGATGGGAGGGGCCGTAGGCGGGATTCCACCTACGGCCCCTCCCAACGTCCGCTTATGCTTCGTTGGTGTTCGATTCCCGGCACATACGGACGTTCCACGAGGTGGTCGCCTCGGGGTCCTACTCGGCGGCCGCCCGCGTGCTGGGCTACACCCAGCCCGCCATCACCCAGCAGATGAAGGCGCTGGAACGCGCCGTCGGAACCCCGCTGTTCACCCGCGTGGGCCGAAAGATGCAGCTCACCGAGGCAGGGGAGTCCCTCGCCCGGCACGCCGAGACGATCCTCGGCAGCCTCTCCGCCGCCGAGGCCCAGCTGAAGGCGTACGCGCGTCTGCGCACCGGTCGGGTCCGGCTCTGCGGCTTCCCCAGCGCCAACGTCACCCTCGTCCCGGAGGCCCTGAGCGCCCTGGCCAAGGACCACCCCGGCGTACAGGTCGAGCTGCTGGAGGGGGAGCCCCCGGAGTCGCTGCGCCGGCTGGAGCGCGGGGAGTGCGACATCACGCTGGCCTTCACCTATCCCGGGCTGCACGAGGAGATCCCGGAGGAGGTCACCGAGGTCAGGCTGCTGGAGGACCAGCTGACCGTGCTGCTCCCGACCGGGCACCCGCTGGCCCGGCGCAGGGCCGTGCACCTGACCGATCTCGCCGGGGAGCGGTGGATCGCCGGCTGCCCGCGCTGCCGGGCGAACCTGCTGCACGAGTGCGCGGAGCTGGGTTTCGTGCCCGACATCCGCTTCGCCACCGACGACAACCTGGTGGTGCAGAGCCTGGTCGCACAGGGCTTGGGCGTGGCCATGATGCCCGCGCTGGTGCTGCCCTCCCTCTCGCTCAGCAAGGTCTGCGGGCGGGCCCTGGAGCCCGCCGCGCGCCGCCGCGTCGCGGCCTACGTGTACCGCGACCACCTGCGCGTCCCGGCGACGGCCGTGGTCCTCGACGCGCTCCGGCAGGTGGCGGCGAACCGGGTCGGTTGCTGACCGGGCGACCACCCAACCCATAAGCGGTGCTTGGGATTTCGGGTCGGAACTGTCGTTGGACGTGATGGATCGGCGGCAGGACGCTGCGGATATGACCACCACCACGCCGGCCCGCACCACCACGAGGATGGCCGCCCTCGTCAGTGAGATCCGCACGGTCGTGGAGCGGGGGCTGGCCCCGGATCTGACCGCGTACCTCGTCGGCGAACGGGTCGCCCCGCATCTGGGCGCCCCCGACCTTCTGACGCCCGCGCAGTGCGAAGGCGATCCGGAGCGGTACCGGCAGCACATCCTGCACGCCGAGTCCGACGGCAGCTTCTCGGTGGTGGCGTTGGTGTGGCTGCCGGGCCAGGAGACCTGCATCCACGACCACGTGTCGTGGTGCGTGGCCGGGGTGCACCAGGGCGAGGAGAGCGAACGCCGTTTCCGGCTGGCGCCCGGTGCCGGTCGGGCCCGGTTGGTGGCCACCGAGGACGTGGTCAACACCCAGGGCGAGGTCTGCGGCTTCGCCCCGCCCGGTGACATCCACAAGGTGCGCAACTCCTGTCGCACGAAGGCGATATCCCTGCACGTGTACGGAGCCGACGTCTCCCGGCTGGGCACCAGCATCCGCCGCGTCTACACGCTCCCCGTCGACTGATGGCCCTCCTGCACCGCCCCCAGGGTGCGGCGGTTGGCCATGTTTCACGTGAAACATCCACCTCCTGGCCCGGGTTGGCGATGGCCGCGGGCGGGGCGCTGGCGGCGTGGTGCGTGCACCGCCTCGTACCCGCCGTACCCATGCTGACCGCGTCCGTGGTGCTGGGGATCGCGGTGGCGCATCTCCCCGGTCTACGGACCTTCGTCCGTGGAAGCGCCCGCCCGGGTCTCTCGCTGGCCGGCCGTCGGTTGATGCGGATCGGCATCGTCCTGCTGGGACTCGGCCTGGGGCTGGACCAGGTGCTGCGGCTGGGTTGGGGGACCGTGGCGATGGTGGCCGGGGTGGTCGCGGCCACCTTCTTCGGCACCCTCTGGCTCGGCCGGCGCCTCGGACTCCCCGGCGACCAACCGCTGCTGATCGCCACCGGGTACTCGATCTGCGGGGCTTCGGCGATCGGTGCGGTGAGCGAGGTGTCCGGCAGTGACGAGGAGGACGTGGCCGCCTCGGTGGCGCTGGTCACCCTGTGCGGAACCCTCGCCATCGCGGTCCTCCCCCTCCTCCAGGGCCCGCTGAGCCTGTCCGACCCGGCCTTCGGGCGCTGGGTCGGCGCGAGCGTCCACGACGTCGGTCAGGTGGTGGCCACCGCGCAGACCGCGGGCCCGGGCGCGCTCGGTGAAGCGGTGCTGGTCAAGCTGATGCGGGTGGCGCTGCTGGCCCCGTTGGTGGCGGCCGTGGCCTTCTCCGTAAGGGCCCGGCGGCGCGGGGTGCGCACGGCCTCGGGGCGCCGGCCGGCCCCGGTGCCGCTGTTCGTGGCCGGGTTCCTGGCGGCGGCCGCGCTGCGAGCGACCGGCGCGCTGCCCGACGTGGCGCTGGAGTGGGCACACACCGCGCAGGAGGCGCTGCTCGCGGCGGCCCTGTTCGGCCTGGGGAGCGCGGTGCACCTGCCGACGCTGGCTCGGACCGGCGGGCGGGCCGCGGTGCTGGGGCTCGGGGCGTGGGTGGTGGTCGCGGGGGTCTCGTACGCGGGCGTGCTGCTCACCGTGTAACGGGAGGGAGTTGGCCATTTCATGGCCGGAACCGACCGAACGTTCCGACTGCCCGCTGACATTGCGACCCGCCCGTGCCACTCTCCTCCCGGCAACTCGAACAACCGATCCGCACCGACCGCACTTCACCCCCACCCTGCCCCGGCGGCCACCCCGTCCCAGGGCACGGCAGAAGGAGTCATGCGTGAATCGTCATCGAACGGCCTTGTCCGCTCTGCTCTCGGCGGGCGCCCTGGTCGCGGGCGTCCTGACGGGGGCCACCCCCTCGATCGCGGCGGACACCCCCACATCCTTCCGGCAGCAGCACACCCAGGGCTTCTGGACCGCCGAGCGGATGCGCGCCGCCGCCCCGCTCGACATCACGGCGGCCCCCGGCGCGGCCCGCACCCCGGTGGCCACCTCGGCGGCCCCCACGAACATCGCCCCGACGGCCGCCTCCGCCTCCCCCACGGCGTTCCCGCAGGCGGGCGGGGCCTGGACGGGCGGCGGCGCGGTCGTGAAGACCTCCGGCCGGGTCTTCTTCACCATGGGAAACCGGACCGCCTCCTGCTCCGGTGATTCGATCACCAGCGCCAATGGCAGCACGGTCATCACCGCCGGCCACTGCGTGAAGTACCAGGGCGCCTGGCACACCAACTGGGTCTTCGTACCCGCGTACAACAACGGCAGCGCGCCCTACGGCCAGTGGTCGGCCACCAAGACCTTCGCCACCGACCAGTGGGCCGCGAGCGAGGACATGAACATGGACGTCGGCCTCGCGGTGGTCGCCCCGCTGAACGGCCAGACCCTCAGCCAGGTCGTCGGCGCCCAGGGCGTCCTCTTCAACGGCGGCTACAACAAGAAGATGTACTCCTTCGGCTTCCCCGCCGCCTCTCCGTACGACGGCACGAAGCTGGTCTACTGCAGCGGCAACAGCGGCAAAGACTTCCTGCTCACCAAGGACCACAGCCTGGCCTGCAACATGACCGGCGGCTCCAGCGGCGGCCCCTGGTTCCAGGACTTCAACGAGGCGACGGGCCTGGGCACCCAGGTCTCGGTGAACAGCTTCGGCTACACCTTCCTGCCGAACCGCATGTACGGCCCGTACTTCGGCAACGAGGCGAAGGCGGCCTACGACAAGGCCCAGACCGCCTGATCGGCGATCCGGCCCGGGCAGGTGGGGCACCGGAGCAGCCGTCCGGTGCCCCATGTGCTTTCGGCACGCCACATCCGTGCATACGCTGCCTTCACCAATGAGTCCGGGGAGGGCGCGAGTTGGGAAAGCAACCGGACCCCAAGGCCCGGATCCGGGAAATCCGCGAGAAGCTCGATGCTCTGGACGCGGAGTCTGCCGGGGGACGTGGGAAACGAGCGCTCGGGCGCGCGCAGCAGCCCGAGACCCCGGCCCGCGGGCGGCCAGGGGAGGACGTGAGCGGATACGGGGATCCGGTTCCCGACCCCGCGCTGACGTACGACGCGAGCTCTCAGCCGTATGCGGGAGGCCGTTCCGAGCGCAGTGAGCGGCCCGAGCGGGAGCTCACGCGGGGCCGGCACGACCACGAGGGCAGGTTCGGTCAGTACCGCCGGGGCAGCGGCCGGAACTGAACAGACCCGGCCTCCGGCGGCCCCTACGGATAAGGCAGCCCCCGACCCCCCTGACAGCCGGTACTCTGGTGCCCGCTCCGCCGCTGATCGGCAGGGGCGCGGGTGGGTTGCCCGAGCGGCCTAAGGGAACGGTCTTGAAAACCGTCGTGGCAGCGATGTCACCGTGGGTTCAAATCCCACACCCACCGCCAAGCGGGCTAAGGCCCAGCTCAGAAGGGGTGCCACCGACCCGGTGGCACCCCTTCTGTATGCGAACTGTCTCACGCTTTCTCACGTGTGCACCGCCGTCGATCACCTTCTGATCGTCGGCGGTGACTTCGGCTTCGGCGAATGCCCAGTGGAGACGGCCTCGGGGCAGATCGTGGGCTGGCCTACTGCATCTCGGCGCTCGGGTCCCCTGCCCCCAGACCTCGACCAGTTCCTGGTCCTGCGGCACTGGCTGCGCCTGACCCTGGACCAAGTCGACGCCCGGGTCGAGCAGGTCCGGGCTGTGCAGGCCGGTCGCCACTCGGCGTCCGCGCCCTGAGGCTCCTGCCTGGTGGGGGCGGGACGCGCACGGCGCATCCCGCCCCTCGGGCTGTCCGGGGCAGGCGCTACACTCCGGCTGCCCAGAGCTCCCGAGCAGGTCACGGGGGTCGGGCCCATCCGAACTGGGGGGTTCATGAGTTTGCTGCCGATCGGCAGAAGGAAGCGGAGCAGACGGGGGCGGGGCCGCGCGACAGCCGCCTCGGGCACCCTGCTGCTCGCCCTGCTGGCCTCACTCGCAGGTCAGGCTGGCACCGCCGCCGCGGCCCCCATCACCACAACGGCCGCCCCGGCCACGGCGCCACCGAAGACCGCGGGTCCGCTGGCCACGCCGACGCCCGATCTCAGGGCCGACCACCAGGCGGCCGTACGCACGCTCCAGAACAGCGACCTCTCCGGTCCGTGCCCGGCAGCCGTCGCTCCGCACACGGTCGTCACCTGCACGGTGGACCCGTCCAAGACGGCGTCCTTCTCGCTCGCCCTGCCGCAGCAGAAGGACCTCGTCCTGCTCCAGGTCATCACGACCCAGTCGTCCACCACCAAGCTGATCGCGCCCGGCGGCGCCACCGTCGCGTGCGACTTCGCCCACGGCTCGACCCGGACCCGGCGGTGCCCCACCAATCAGGCCGGGACATACACACTGCAGGTCACGGACAAGAGCGCCATGGCGAACGGCATCTCCGTGTCATACGCTCCGCTGCTCTCGTCCACCGCGTGCAAGGCCATCGGCGCCGGAGACCGCAGGCTCGGCGGACCGACCGTGTTCCCCGGGGCGCTGTCGACCGGCTCGGCGGGCGACTGCTACACCCTGGACCTGGCAGCGAGTGACGTCCTGCGCGCCTACAGCTCCAGTTCCGAAGTCCTGCACAGCGTGTACGACGCCTCCGGGCAGGAGATCTGCACGTCCTACCTCCGCGGGGCGTACGCCATGGACTGCAGGCTCACGGGCACCGCACCGTTTCGTATCTCGGCGCTGCAGCCCTGGGGTAACGCGGTCGCTTACAACTACTCCGTGGCCCGGCTCTCCAAGCCGGAGGGCTGCGCGCTGGTCGTCCCCCAGGCCTTCGGAGTCGCCCCGGATCTGAGCCCGACGGAGCACTGCCGCATCCTTCGGGTCACGCAGGCGGCCGAGCACTCCTTCGCCGAGGTTTCCTCCGGCATCGTCCCGCTTCCTTCGAAGCTCGTCTCCGTGGCCGGCGACGTCATACCCGGCTGCGACGACGGCACCTGCGACCTGGCCCCCGGTGACTACACCTGGTCGGCAGACCCCCAGTCTCGGAATTTCACGACCTTCGGTATCGCATTCGTCTCCGCCAAGGAGACCAGAGGATGCACAACGACCCACGACAACGGCCTCGTGGCCGGTCCGGTCACCGGAGCGTTCGGCGCGCCCGGGCAGCAATTCTGCCTGACCCTGCCGACCGCCACCGGCAAGGGCATCTACGCAGTGAACCGGCCGCCGACCGGCGGCAACCATGCCCGTGTGAAGGTGTACGACGCGTCCGGAACCCTGCAGTGTGACACCGGGCCCATCTGCAAACTGACCGGCACCGCTCCCTTCCGCGCATACCTGAGCGGACAGCCGGACTCGAGCTACGGACTGGTGTTCCACAGGACCGGCGAGACCGCCGGCTGCACGCCGTGGCCTCATTCCACGTACGGCAACGGTGCCTGGGGCGCCGAGGTATCGGTGTCCCCGAGCAACAACTGGGGCTGCCTGAGCGTGCCAGGGGACGCGCACTCCACCGCCGAGTTGATCGACTACACCAACACCTGGAACGACACGAACGCGACGGTCAGGTTGGTCGACGCAGCGGGCGACGTGAAGTGCGAGACCGGCTACTCCGACACGGCCGCCAGATGCTCTCTCGCCTCCGGGGTGACCTATACGGCGCTGCTCGTCAGCCGGGGCGGGTATGACACGTACAAGCTCGTCCGCCGTGACGTGTCCGCAACTGCGCAGTGCCCGGCCCCGGCCTCGACGAAGACAGGCGGCCCCTCTCTCGCCTTCGACCTGACGTCCTCGCTGGATGCGCGCTGCGTGCGCGTAAACGCCGCCACCACGGACAAACTCTGGATCGCCGCAAGGACACCCGGCAATCCGGGCGGTGACGTCACCCAGCTGACCGTTGTCGACAGCGAGGGCCGCTTCGTGTGCCCGGAGCCTCACGCCCCATGCCGTGCCAGCGGCTCGACGTCGTACACAGCGGTCATCACATCCGACAATGCCCGCCACGACGCCCCCCTCGCGGTAAAACTGGACACCTGGCGAGTGGGTACGGTCTCGGGCTGGGCCCCGGAATGCACCGCCAACCAGGTCTCGGTCACTGATTTCCCTGAACGGAGCGGGACCCTTTCCGAAACCTCCACGGCCTACTGCGCCGTGATCGACATGAGGCCCGGCCAGTCGTTCACGGTCTCCGGCAACACCTCCGACACGGGGGGCCCGAAGCCGGACCTGGACCTGCTGAGCAGCCCGGGATGGATTTCCACGACCAGCGGCTACGGGTGCACCAACTTTGACGACAGCCGGTTGTTCTTCGGCTGCCGCGCGAGCGCCGACGCAGCACCTGGCCAAGCGGTCCTGCTGTTGAGCCCCCGCGGGACCCGCACCCCCGTCGACTTCCACCTGAAGGGAATCTGTGACTCGGGCTGCGTTGCGCCCACGCCGACCGGCATCAGCCCGTCGACCAGCACGGCGGGCACGCGTACCGAAGCCGTCGTCAGCGGTGCCGGGCTCACCTTCGGCACCAAGCTCAAGCTGATCCGCAGCGGCTCCCCGGACCGCTGGCTGGAGGTCGTCTCCGTCAACGCCGAGGGCACCGCGCTGAGCGTCAAGGTCGACACGACCGGGCTGGAGCCCGGGCAGTACGACCTGCTCCTCGACGGTGTCGGATACACCAGCGGCGTGCCCTCCCCGGGCTACCTCCCGAAGGCGTACACCGTCACGGCCCCCGCGCCCGTCCAGAAGGGCAGCCGGTTCGTGCCGACCGGACCGTCGCGGTTCCTGGACACGCGTGACGGTACCGGCGCGAAGCAGCAGCGGGTCGGACCCGGCGGGGTGGTGACGCTGCAGGTCGCCGGGGTCAA
>NZ_JBHWJY010000007.1:0-81219 GCF_042731135.1 Streptomyces sp. NPDC059874 | reverse complement strand
CGACCCAGGCCGGCTTCGTATCGGTCTACCCGAACGGGCAGCCGGTGCCGCAGTCGTCGAGCCTCAACTTCACGGCCGGGCAGATCGTGCCCAACTTGGTGACCGTCCCCGTGACCAACGGAAAGGTCGACCTGCGCAACGCCTTCGGCTCGGTGGACTTGATCGCCGACGTCACGGGCTACTACACCGACAAGGCCGGGGTGGGCTCCGCGCTGAACTCGATCACGCCGTCGCGGTTCCTGGACACGCGTGACGGTACCGGCGCGAAGCAGCAGCGGGTCGGACCCGGCGGGGTGGTGACGCTGCAGGTCGCCGGGGTCAAGGGCGTTCCGGCCACCGGGGTGACCGCGGTCGTGATGAACGTGACCGCGGTGTCCCCGACCCAGGCCGGCTTCGTATCGGTCTACCCGAACGGGCAGCCGGTGCCGCAGTCGTCGAGCCTCAACTTCACGGCCGGGCAGATCGTGCCCAACCTGGTGACCGTCCCCGTGACCAACGGAAAGGTCGACCTGCGCAACGCCTTCGGCTCAGTGGACTTGATCGCCGACGTGTCCGGCTACTACGCGGCCACCGGGTCGAACTTTTCCGCGGCGGGCCCGGTGCGGCTGCTGGACACCCGCGACGGCACCGGCGCCCGGGCGGGCGCCGTGGGTTCAGGCGCATCCGTCGACCTCCGGGTGGCCGGGGTCGCGGGAGTTCCCGCGGAGGGTGTGACCGCCGTCGTCCTGAACGTCACGGTCACCGCGCCCACCGGGAACAGCTTCCTGATGGTCCACCCGCACGGGCTCGCGCGTCCCAACGTCTCGAACCTCAACTTCACCGCTGGTCAGACCGTCGCCAATCTGGTGGTGGTGCCGGTGGTGGACGGACGCGTGACGTTCTACAACCATGCCGGCTCCGTCGACGTGATCGCCGACCTGAACGGCTACTTCACCTCCTGACACCAGAAAAGCACGAGCGAGGCCCCGCCCGATCATCAGATCGGGCGGGGCCCTCCGTATCTGCCGGGCTCGAGCGTCTCGGCGTCGAACTTGGGATCGGCGTACGGCGAGAGCCCACCCGCGTGCACACGGGAGAGTGCCGGATGGGCAGCCGGGCGGGAGCGTGTTCCGCCCGGGAGGCCGCCGAGGTGCTGCGCACGGTGCCCGGCGCCAACCTGGATGCGGGGGCGGGTCCTACGCCTCGGCCTGCTCATCAGTCAGAAACTCCACCGGCACGACGCAGACCGTAGCCAGCCCGGGAACCCACTCGGCGATCTTTCCGCGAACCCCGGCGGAGCCTCCGACCGGCGTGCTAGCCGACCATGATGAATCTCAGCGCCAACCGCTGTACCGATGTTCCCCGAGGCCGTCCTCGTCCAGCCAGCGATCCCAGCGACACTCGATGAACCCGTGGATGTCTGCTCCCATGCCAGGGATTGTTCTCCGTCGGGGTAAGGCGTGCGACGAGTTTTCTGGCTTGCTGGCCTGCTCCGAGTGTGCTCGGTGGAGCGCCCACGCCGAGGCTTGTCTCCCAGACGTCCCCCGGCCGCCGGCGATCAGGGTCGTTGGAGGGGTTCCTCACAGGTCAGCGAGGCGAGAGCGCCGCAACCATGACCCTCTTGAAAACCGTCGTGGCGCGAGTCACCGTGGGTTCAAATCCCACACCCACCGCACCACCGGCTTGAAGCCGGCCTCGAAGGGGTGCCACCGATGTCGGTGGCACCCCTTCCTGTTCGCGTTGAGGTCAGCCGTCGAACCAGACCCGGTCCGCCTCGTCCGGCCGGCGGTCCCAGCGGCGCTCGATCACGCCGTAGATGTCCGTTCCCAGGGCGCGATTGGACCTTACGGGTGGTGTTTGTCGGAAGATCGGCGCGGGTCGTGGGGGCCGTGCGGTTGCGTCCGCATCATGACGAATGTATGCAGATCCGCCCGTCGGAACATCGCGAAATGAGGGACCCCGTCATGGCTCAGCGCAGCGTCATCTCGTCGATCTGGACCTCCGTCCTCGCTGCCCTCGTGGCGCTCCTCGCCTCCGTCGGGCTCGTCGGCAAGGCGGCCCCGGCCCTCGCCTCCGTCGCTCCCGCGACTGCGGTCCCGGCGTCCGGCTCCGTGCGCCGGACGGCCGTGGCGGCTCGGCGGACCTGGCGGGCGATGATGCGGGGCGGGTCGCTCCCGCCGACCATCAAGCAGCGGATCCGCGCCGAGGCCCATGGCAAGGCCCCCTCCGTCCGCCGCTCGACCACAGCGGCCGCCATGGGTGCGGCGGTCACCGTCGGAGCCGCCCGGGACGTGCTCGCGCTCGCCGCGTAGACCGGCGCCGAAACGTAGTGCGGTGGGTGCCCCCGGAGCGGGGCACGGATGGGTTGCCCCGGCGGACGCCGGGGGCGCGCAGGGGGCGTGAAACTTGGTATCGCAGGGCCGCAGGGCCGGGAGACGGTGGGGTTCCCGGACGACGCGGCCCTTTTTGGCATGTCCGGGCGCAAGGTTTTGGCTGAACGCTTCAGCCCTTGCGCCGCAAGGGTTTCGCCGGGTTCCAGGGTGCTGACCTGGGGCGTCGGGGGCGCGAATTGGGTTTATCCGGTGTTGGTCATGCTTGCGGGGGAATCGCAGACTCCGGGGTGGTTCGCCGGGGATTCGGTGGGCAACTCTGGTCTCGCGACGTCGTCACCACACGGAACGACCGAGGCGGTCGGCCAACTGCCTTGGAGTAAATCCCACTTCGGTTTTCTGGAGGATTCACACATGGCAAGCATCCGTACCGCCCGCGTCATCGCCGCCGTCGCCGCTCTCCCCCTCGCCGTCGCCCTCTTCGGTGGGGTGGCCTCGGCCGACAACGGCTCCTTCGCGAACGACGGATCGAATGCGAGCGTCGCCGGCATCATCGGCAGCGGCGTGGGTGGCGACAACAACGGCAACTCCTCCACCTCGCAGCAGGTGGCCACCGGCTCCGGAGCGTCGAACCAGAACAACACCGCGCAGGTCAACGGCTCCGCCTTCACCGCGATCCACCAGTCCAACTCGAATGTGGCGGTCAACTTCTACCCCTGGTGGTAGCCGCGGCCTGAGCCGCTCCGACTCTTGAGGGCGCCCGTGCGACCGGACCGGCTGGGGTCCGGTAGCGCGGGCGCCCTCGCGTGTGCGTCTCCTCGCGGGCTCCCCTCGCGACCTTGACACCGGAGGTGAATCTGACGGACAGTCAGGTCCACTCGATGTTGTGATGCCGGGAGGCCAGCGCCGTGCACCTCGCCCCGACCGAAGGCCAGTTGCGGCTCCGCGCCGAACTGCGGGAGTACTTCCAGGACCTGCTGCCGGAGGGGGTCCCGGACGACCCGGCCCGCCAGCGCGAACTGCTGCGCCGCATCGGCGCCGACGACCTGCTCGGCCTCGGCTGGCCCGTCGAGTACGGAGGCCAGGGCCGAGGCCCCGACGAGCAGTTCGTCTTCTTCGACGAGGCCTACCGGGCCGGCGCGCCCGTGTCCATGGTCACGCTCAACACCGTCGGCCCGACCCTGATGAAGTACGGGACCCAGGAGCAGAAGGACTACTTCCTGCCCCGGATCCTCAAGGGCGAGATCGTCTTCGCCATCGGCTACTCCGAACCGGAAGCCGGCACCGACCTCGCCTCGCTGCGCACCCGGGCCGTCCGCGAGGGGGACGACTGGGTGATCGACGGGCAGAAGATCTTCACCTCCAACGCCCAGAACGCGGACTGGATCTGGCTCGCCTGCCGCACCGACCCCGAGGCGCCCAAACACAAGGGCATCTCGATCATCCTGGTGCCCACCGACGACCCCGGTTTCTCCTGGACCCCCATCGACACCGTCGGCGGGCTCACCACCACCTCGACGTACTACGACTCGATCCGCGTGCCCGCCGGCAACCTCGTCGGCCCCGAGCACGGAGGCTGGGGCCTGATCACCAACCAGCTCAACCACGAGCGCGTGGCCCTCGCCGCCATCGGCATGCAGGCCGAGGACTTCTACGAGAGCGCGCTCGACCACGCCCGCACTCCCGATCCGGTCACCGGCGAAAGGCCCGCCGACCAGCCCTGGTTGCAGTCCCGGCTCGCCGAGGCACATGCGCGACTGGCCGCCGTACGCCTGCTGAACTGGCGGCTCGTCCAGGACGTGGGCGCGGGCACCCTGGCCCCCGGCGACGCCAGTGGCGTGAAGTTCCTCGGCACCGAGTCCACCGTCGAGGTGTACCGGATGTGCCAGGAAGTGGTGGGCGAGGAGGCGCTCGTACGGGGACCCGAGGCCTTCGCGGGCGGCGAGCTGGAGCGGATGAACCGCGCCGCGCAGATCAACACCTTCGGCGGCGGGGTCAGCGAGGTCCAGCGGGAGATCGTCGCCATGATGCGGCTCGGCATGAAGGGGAGGAAGCGATGACGGCGCAGGCGGCCGACACGGCCGAGGAGGCGGCCCGGTTCCACGCGCTGCTGGCTGCCTTCGAGGGGCAGCCGGCCGCCACCGCGGGCCGGGGCAAGGACCCGGTCAACGAGCCGATGATCCGCCACTGGTGCGAGGCGATGGGCGACGTCAACCCGGCCTACACCGGCCCGGACGCCATCGCGCCGCCCACCATGCTCCAGGCCTGGACCATGGGCGGGCTGTCCGGCCACTCGGACCGCTCGGCCCCTTACGACGATCTCTTCGCTCTCCTCGACGGCGCCGGCTTCACCTCGGTGGTCGCCACCGACTGCGAGCAGGAGTACCTGCGTCCGCTCCGCCCCGGGGACACGATCACCTTCGACGCCGTCATCGAGTCCGTGTCCCCGCGCAAGACGACCAAGCTGGGCACCGGCCACTTCGTCACCACCCGCATGGACGTCCACGCGGACGGCGAGCTCGCGGGCACCCACCGCTTCCGCATCCTCAAGTACGCGCCCGCAGCCAGGCCACAGAAGAAGCCCCAGGCCCAGCGCCCCCGCCCGGTGATCAACCGCGACAACCAGGGATTCTGGGACGGGGTCCGGGAACACAAGCTCCTCATCCAGCGCTGCGCCTCCTGCGCCACCCTCCGCTTCCCGTGGCTGCCCGGCTGCAACGCCTGCGCGAGCCCGGACTGGGACACGGTCGAGGCCTCCGGCTCCGGCACGGTCTTCTCGTACGTCGTCATGCACCACCCGCCCTTCCCGGCCTTCACGGCGCACGAAGATCCCGCTGCCGCGGGGGGTCCCTACGCGGTCGCGCTCGTCGAGCTCGCCGAGGGGGTCCGGATGATCAGCAACATCACCGGCGTCCCGTACGACAAGGTGCGCATCGGCATGCCCGTCCAGCTGGAGTTCCTGCGCGTCGACGACGGCCTCGAACTCCCCGTCTTCCGCGGGAGTGAAGGCTGATGGACTTCCACCCCACCGAGGAGCAGGCCGCCGCGGCGGGCCTCGCCGCCCGGATATTCGGCGACCTCGCCACCCACGAACGCCTCGGGGCCGCAGGCACCGGCAGTGACGCCGAGCTCTGGAAGGCCCTCACCACGGCCGGAATGACCGCCGCCGTCGAGGAAATCGGCCTGCTCGGCCTGGTCCTGCTCCTCGAGGAACAGGGCCGCACCACCGCACAGGTCCCGTACGCCGCCACCTGCGCGTACGGGATCCTCCCGGTGGCCGCGCACGGCAGCGCCGAGCAGCGCCACCGCCTGCTGCCCGCCCTGGGTACGGGCGAGGCGGTGGCCACGGGCGCCTTCCCGGTGCGCGGTCGGATCACCGCCGAGGACGGCCGGCTCACCGGGACCGCACCCGCCGTGCCCTGGCTGCGCGACGCCACTCACGTACTGGTCCCGGACTCGGACCGGGCCCTGTGGCTCGTACGGACCGACGCGCCCGGCGTGAGCACCTGCCCGGTGGAGACCACCGCACCCTGGTCGGCAGGCCGACTGACCCTGACCGGAGCCGAGGGCGAACGCCTCGGGGGTGACAGTGCCTACGAAGCCACTCTGGCCGCGGCCCGGACCGCCTTCGCCGGGCTCCAGGCGGGCGTCTGCGCGGGCTCGCTCGCCCGGGCGGTGGAATACACCTCCACCCGTGAGCAGTTCGGCCGGCCGCTCTCCACCAACCAGGCCGTCCTGCTGCGCGCCGCCGACGCCTACATGGACACCGAGGCGATCCGGGTCACCACGTACGAGGCGGCCTGGCGCATCGACCAGGGCCTTCCGGCGCGCGAACACGCCCTGACGGCCGCCTGGTGGGCCTCGGAGGCCGGCAAGCGGGTCGTGCACGCGGGCCAGCACCTGCACGGCGGCATGGGCGCCGACCTGGACCACCCCGTCCACCGGCACTTCCTGTGGGGGCGCCAACTGGACGCGTACCTGGGCTGCGGCAGCGAGCTGCTGGCCGAACTGGGCGCCACGCTGGCGCAGGAAGGCTGAGCCATGAGAGTCGGCGAGGAACTGCCGCCGCTGGAGATCCCGGTCACCCGCACCCTGATCGTCGCGGGGGCGATCGCCTCCCGTGACTACCAGGACGTGCACCACGATGCGGCGCTCGCCCGGGAGAAGGGCTCCCCGGACATCTTCATGAACATCCTGACCACCAACGGCCTGGTCGGCCGATACGTCACCGACCAGCTCGGGCCGCGCGCCGTCCTGCGCAAAGTGGCCATCCGCCTCGGCGCCCCCAACTACCCGGGCGACACGATGACCCTCACCGGCACGGTCACCGCCGTTTCGGGGAGCACCGTCGAGATCCGCGTGATCGGAGCCAACGGCATCGGCCACCACGTCTCGGGGACGGTCACCGCGGAGGTGCCGGCATGAGCGTCCGCACCCGCGACGAGCTCGGCGGCCGGGCCGCCATCGCCGGCATCGGAGCGACCGAGTTCTCCAAGGACTCCGGGCGCAGTGAGCTCAAGCTCGCCGTCGAGGCCGTGCACGCCGCCCTCGACGACGCCGGGCTCACCCCCGCCGACGTCGACGGCATGGTCACCTTCACGATGGACACCAACCCCGAGATCACCGTCGCGCAGGCGGCCGGTATCGGGGAGCTGTCCTTCTTCTCCCGCATCCACTACGGCGGCGGTGCGGCCTGCGCCACCATCCAGCAGGCCGCCCTCGCCGTCGCCACCGGGGTCGCGGAGGTCGTGGTCTGCTACCGGGCCTTCAACGAGCGCTCCGGGCGTCGCTTTGGCTCCGGCGTCCAGCAGCGTGAACCCTCGGCCGAGGGCGCGGCGCTCGGCTGGTCGCTGCCCTGGGGGTTGCTGACCCCCGCCTCCTGGGTGGCCGTGACCGCCCAGCGGTACCTGCACACCTACAATCTCACTCCCGAGGCGTTCGGGCACGTCGCCGTCACCGACCGGCGGCACGCCGCGAACAACCCCGCCGCCTACTTCCACGGCAAGCCCATCACCCTCGCCGACCACGCCGCATCGCGCTGGATCGTGGAGCCGCTACGGCTGCTGGACTGCTGCCAGGAGACCGACGGCGGCCAGGCCATCGTCGTGACCACACCCGAGCGGGCCCGCGACCTGAGGCATGCGCCCGCCGTGATCACCGCGGCGGCGCAGGGCGCCGGACGCCGCCAGGAGGGCATGACCTCCTTCTACCGGGACGACCTCACGGGGCTGCCCGAGATGGACGTGGTCGCGCGCCAGCTGTGGCGCACCAGCGGGCTGCGGCCCTCGGACATCGACGTCGGCATCCTCTACGACCACTTCACCCCCTTCGTGCTGATGCAGCTGGAGGAGTTCGGCTTCTGCAAGCCGGGCGAGGCCGCCGACTTCGTGGCCGGCGACGCGCTGCCGATCAACACCCACGGCGGCCAGCTCGGTGAGGCGTACCTGCACGGCATGAACGGCATCGCCGAGGCCGTCCGCCAGCTGCGCGGCACCTCCGTCAACCAGGTCGAGGGAGCCGAGCACGTACTCGTCACGGCCGGTACCGGGGTGCCGACCTCCGGGTTGATCCTCGGAACCGACGGCTGAGGGATTCGTGCCGATTGGGCCCCACCTCCTCCACCTTCAGGAGGTGGGGCTTTCCCCACTCCTACAACCTGAGACGGACCCGCCTTCGGCACTTGCGGCCGATCCCATGAGGAGCGTGCGCTCCTAGCGTGGACACATGACCACGCCTGTGTGCACGCTCGCCTCGAACCCGACGCCGTACCCGTCGTTCTCGGCGTACGTCCGGACCCGCGGCACGGTCCTGATGCGCACGGCGCGCTCCCTCACCGCCAACCCGTGCGACGCCGAGGACCTGCTCCAGACGGCCCTGGCCAAGACCTACATGGCCTGGGACCGCATCGAGGACCACCGCGCCCTGGACGGCTATGTCCGGCGGGCCTTGGTCAACACGCGTACGTCCCAGTGGCGCAAGCGCAAGGTGGACGAGTTCTGCTGCGACGAGCTGCCGGAGACCGAGGAGGCCCCGGCCGCCGACCCCGCGGAGGCGCAGGCCCTGCGCGACGCGATGTGGCGTGCGGTGACGCGGCTGCCCGACCGGCAGCGAGCCATGGTCGTGCTGCGCTACTACGAGGATCTGAGCGAGGCGCAGACCGCCGAGCTGCTGGGGGTCTCGGTCGGCACCGTGAAGAGTGCCGTCTCCCGCGCGCTGGTCAAGCTCCGCGAGGACCCGGAGCTCACGCCGGTCCGCTGACCGTCGAAGGCGCCCCCGGCCCCGCCGATGTTTCACGTGAAACCAGAGGGCACTGGGGACGAAGGGCACGCGGAGGATGTTTCACGTGAAACACGGCCCTGTTTCTACTCCCGGGTAGTGACATGCCGACCGGTACGTGCGCAGAATCGCAGCATCCGTAGCCGCCCCAGCGCCGCAGCGCTCACCGGGAGGACGCTTTGCTGAGCACCATGCAGGACGTACCGCTCCTCGTCACCCGCATACTCCGACACGGGATGACGATCCACGGGAAGTCCCAGGTCACCACCTGGACCGGGGAGGCCGAGCCGCATCGCCGCAGCTTCGCCGAGATCGGTGCCCGCGCCACCCGCCTCGCCAACGCCCTGCGCGACGAGCTCGGCGTACAGCAGGACGACCGGGTCGCCACCCTCATGTGGAACAACGCCGAGCACCTCGAGGCGTACTTCGCGATCCCTTCCATGGGCGCGGTCCTGCACACCCTCAACCTGAGGCTCCCTCCCGAGCAGCTGGTCTTCATCGTCAACCACGCGGTGGACCGGGTCGTGCTGGTCAACGGCACCCTGCTGCCCCTTCTCGCGCCGCTGCTGCCGCACCTGCCGACCGTCGAGCACGTCGTGGTCGCCGGCGTCGGCGACCGCTCCGCGCTCGACGGCCTGGACGTCCGGGTGCACGAGTACGAGGAGCTCATCGCGGGCCGCCCGGACAGCTACGACTGGCCCGAGCTGGACGAGCGCCAGGCGGCGGCGATGTGCTACACCTCCGGCACCACCGGGGACCCCAAGGGGGTCGTGTACTCGCACCGCTCGATCTACCTGCACTCCATGCAGGTCAACATGGCCGAGTCGATGGGGCTCAACGACCGGGACACCACCCTCGTCGTCGTCCCGCAGTTCCACGTGAACGCGTGGGGCCTGCCGCACGCCACCTTCATGACCGGCATCAACATGCTGATGCCGGACCGCTTCCTCCAGCCCGCCCCGCTCGCCGAGATGATCGAGCGGGAGAAGCCCACGCACGCGGCGGCCGTCCCCACCATCTGGCAGGGACTGCTCGCCGAGGTCACCGCCAACCCGCGCGACCTCTCCTCGATGAAGCAGGTCACCATCGGCGGCGCGGCCTGTCCGCCCGCCCTGATGGAGGCCTACGACAAGCTCGGCGTCCGCCTCTGCCACGCGTGGGGCATGACCGAGACCTCCCCGCTCGGCACGATGGCGCACCCGCCGGCCGGTCTGAGCGCCGAGGAGGAGTGGCCGTACCGGATCACCCAGGGCCGTTTCCCGGCGGGCGTCGAGGCCCGCCTGGTCGGCCCCGGCGGTGACCACCTGCCCTGGGACGGCGAGTCGGCGGGCGAGCTGGAGGTGCGCGGAAACTGGATCGCGGGAGCCTACTACGGCGGCGCCGCCGGTGAACCCTTCCGCCCCGAGGACAAGTTCAGCGCGGACGGCTGGCTCAAGACCGGGGACGTCGGCGTCATCAGTCCCGACGGCTTCCTCACCCTCACCGACCGCGCCAAGGACGTCATCAAGTCCGGCGGCGAGTGGATCTCCAGCGTGGAGCTGGAGAACGCGCTGATGGCGCACCCCGAGGTCGCCGAGGCCGCCGTGGTCGCCGTCCCCGACGACAAGTGGGGCGAGCGCCCACTGGCCACCGTCGTGCTCAAGGCGGGCGCGGCCGTGGACTACGCGGGTCTGCGCGAGTTCCTCGGCCGGTCGATCGCCAAGTGGCAGCTGCCGGAGCGCTGGACGGTCATCGCGGAGGTCCCCAAGACCAGCGTCGGCAAGTTCGACAAGAAGGTGATCCGCAAGCAGTACGCGGACGGCGAGCTGGAGGTCACCAAGCTCGACTGACCGCCGTCATCCCTTGGTGAGCCACGGCCGCAGCAGCTTGCTGACGGTGGGCATGGCGACGTAGGTCATCAGGGTGCTGAAGACGACCGCGAAGGCGGCCGTGCGCAGCACGAAATGCAGATCCACCAGGTACGGCCCGAGCACCGCGTTGCCGACGAGCGAGATCGGGAAGATGGCCAGCCCCGAGCTGATCGCCATCTTCCACCGCGGCGGCGCGGGCCGGGTCGTACCCGGCTTGGCGAACCAGGTCTCCATGCCGTGCAGTTCCCGGCGGGCTATTTCCGTGTGGTGGTGTCCGAGGCAGTTGGAGAACCACTGGGCCCGCTCGGGCGAGTCCTGCCAGCGCTGGAACGCCGCCTGGTTGCGGAAGCGGTGGACCAGGAACCACGGGCCGCCCTCGGTCGCCGGGCGGAAGAGCCCGTACCCGAGGTGGTCAGGGAAGCCCGCGGCCGTCTCGAGGATCCCGTGGGCCCAGGCCTCGAAGGTCTCCTCGTAGCCCGGCTCCACCTGCCTCGCGATGAGCAGGTTCACCTCACCGTTGTCGGCGGGGACGCTGTGCTCGGTCGTGTCGATGATGGCCATCGGGCCAGGATGACTAGTTGGTGCCGATCTTCGCCAGTAGGTCCACGATGCGACCCTGCACGTCCGTCGTGGTGGCCCGCTCGGCGAGGAAGAGCACGCTCTCCCCGGAGGCCAGCTTCGGCAGCTCCGCCGGATCGATGCCGGTCGCCGTGTAGACCACCAGCGGGGTGCGGTTCAACTGCCCGTTGGCGCGCAGCCAGTCCACGATCCCGGCCCGGCGGCGGCGTACCTGCATCAGGTCCATGACGACCAGGTTGGGACGCATCCGGGTCGCCAGGTCCACCGCGTCGGTGTCGGCGCCCGCCCGGGCGACCTGGAGGCCCCGCCGCTCCAGAGCGGTGGTGAGCGCCGCCGCGATCTCGTCGCGCTCCTCGATCAGCAACACCCGGGAAGGGTGCTGCTCGCTGTCCCGCGGCGCCAGCGCCTTGAGCAGGACGGCCGGATCGGCGCCGTACGCCGCCTCGCGCGTGGCGTGCCCCAGCCCGGCCGTGACCAGTACGGGCACCTCGGCGGCCACCGCGGCCTGCCGCAGGGACTGCAGGGCGGTACGGGTGATCGGCCCGGTCAGCGGGTCCACGAAGAGCGCGGCGGGGAACGCGGCGATCTGCGCGTCCACCTCCTCGCGGGAGTGCACGATCACCGGGCGGTAGCCGCGGTCGCTGAGCGCCTGCTGCGTCTGCACGTCGGGGGCGGGCCACACCAGGAGGCGGCGCGGGTTGTCCAGGGGCTCCGGCGGAAGCTCGTCGTCCACCGGCACGGGCACGGGACGGTTGACCACCTCGACTGCTCCGCCCGGGCCGTCCAGGGGCTCGGGACCTTCGGCGGCGCCCGCCTCGGGTGCACCTATGGCGAAGGCCCGTCCCTGCGGCGCGGGCTCGGCGAGCCGGCGCCGGCGGCCGGAACCCGAGCCGGTGCCGGTGGCGGTGGGGTCGACGGAGATGCCCTGGCCGAGGGTGCCGAGGGCGCGCACGTTGATCGGCTGCCCGGACTGGCCGTCCCCGGGGGTGTCCTGCGGCTGCCGGGCCCCGGGGAGCGCGACCTGGCCCGACTCGTCGTCCTCGGGGGCGGTGCGTGCCGCCGGAACCGGCCATGCCGGGGTGCCGGACAGCGCACGCCGCCGCCCGGTCGGGGGTACGGGTTCCCCCGCGCCCGTGGGGGCCTGCGCGGCAGCGGCTTCGGGGTCGGCGGAGGGCGCGCCCAGCACCCGGCGTCCACGCCGCCCGCCCGGGGCCTCGGCGTCGGCCTCGGCGGGAGCGGGGGCCGGGCCGGCCATCACGGGGGTCTGCGGGGCGGAGGGGGCCGGAGTCGGTCCGGCGGGCAGTGCGAAGCCGCCCTCGGGGGCGATGGGACGCGCGGGTGCGGGCGTCGGGCCGAGCCCGGTCGCGGGCACCGGACCGCCGGGCTGCGGCGGCCCGGCCGGACCCAGCGCGCGGCGCCGCCCCGCGGGGTGCTCGGTCACCGGGACCGGGGGCACGGCGGGCACGGCGGGCAGCGCGGGCATACCGCCGGTGCCCTGCGGCGGCACAGGCTGCCCGGGTCCCCCGGGGCCATCGATGCCGCCTTGAACGCCGATGCCGCCGGGGCCTGCGATGGCGCCGGGGCCGTTCTGGCCCCCGAAACCGTCGGGTCCTCCGAGGCCGGCCGGACCGCTGCCGATCTCACCACTGCCGTCGCCGGCCCGGCCTCGCCTGCGTCCCGTGCCCAGTCCCGCCGGGTTCACCGGGGACTGCGCGAGCTCCGGCCCCGCTCCGGGGACGGCGGCCTCGCCCGCGCGGCGCCGCCCGGACGGCAGCGCCAGCGCGCCCCCGCCCCGCTCGGCCTGCGCGGCTTCGGGGCCGGCTGACTCGTCTTCCAGGAAGGCGTCCACTCCGCGTCGGCCCCGGCGCCCGCCGGAGACCTTGCCGGGGGCCGCATCCCCGGCCGCCGCGGAGCCGTCCCCGGCCGGACCGGCCGCGGGCTCCTCGGCGGGCTCCGGCAGCGTCACCGTTCCGGCTCCCGCGCCCAGCGGCAGCTCCAGCACGTACGCCCCGCCGGGCGCGCCCGGCACCTCCACGGTCTGCAGCACGCCGCCGTGTGCGGCCACGATGCCCCGCACGATCGGCTCGTGGACGGGGTTCCCGCCCTCGTACGGCCCGCGCACCTCGATCCGTACGACGTCACCGCGTTGCGCGGCGGCCACCACGATCGTCGAGTCGCTGTACCCGCTGCCCTGGCGGGTCTTGCCGGTGGCGTCCACCCCGGCGACGTCCGCGACCAGGTGGGCGAGCGCGGTCGCGACCCGCTCCGCGTCCACTTCGGCCTCGATCGTCGGCGCGTGGACGGCGAACTGCGCGCGGCCCGGTCCGATCAGCTCGACAGCGCCGTCGACGCCGGCCGTGACGACGCCGTTGATCAGGACCTTCTTCTTGTTGAGCTTGTCGTTGCCGGAGTCCAGGCGCTGGAAGCCGAGCACGTTGTCCACGAGCGTGGTCATCCGCGAGTATCCGGCGGCCAGGTGGTGCAGCAGCTGGTTGGCCTCGGGCCAGAGCTGTCCCGCGTCGTCGGCGGCCAGCGTGGCCAGCTCCCCGCGGAGCTCGTCCAGCGGCCCGCGCAGCGATTCGCCGAGGACGGCCAGCAGCTGCGCGTGCCGCGCGGCGAGGGCGTCGTAGGGACGGCGGTCGGTGAAGGTCATGACGGCGCCGACGAGCTGCTCCCCGTCCCGAACGGGCGAGGTGGTCAGGTCGACGGCAACCGGCTGGCCGGCCTTGTTCCACAGCACCTGCCCGCGCACGCGGTGCTTTCGGCCGCTGCGCAGCGTGTCGGCGAGCGGGGACTCGTCGAAGGGGAAGGGCGAGCCGTCGGCGCGCGAGTGCTGGACCAGGCCGTGCAGTTCGCGGTTGCCGAGGTCGGTGGCCCGGTAACCGAGGATCTGGGCGGCGGCGGGATTGACCAGCACCACCCGTCCGTCGGTGTCGGTTCCGACGACGCCCTCGGCGGCCGCGCGCAGGATCATCTCGGTCTGCCGCTGGGAGCGGGCCAGCTCGGCCTCGGTGTCCACGGTCTGCGAGAGGTCCCGTACGACGAGCATCAGCAGCTCGTCGCCCGTGTAGCCGGGTTGCGGCTCGCGGTAGGCGTCACGTCCGTCGAGGTGGGCGCTGGTGACCTCGACGGGGAACTCGGAGCCGTCGGTACGGCGCGCGATCATCCGCTTGGGTGTGGCGCGGCCGCCGTCGTCCTCGCCGGGCCGGCGCATGGAGCCGGGGATCAGCTTGGAGTCGAACTCGGGCAGGAGGTCGAGCACGCCCCGGCCGACGAGCCCGGTTCCGGGGCTCTCCATGACCTCAAGGGCGATCGAATTGGCGTTGACGACCGTGCCGTTGGCGTTGACGAGCAACAGCGCGTCCGGAAGAGCGTCGAGTATTGCTGCGAGGCGAGCAGCGCCTCGGGATGGCCTGCTGCTCACGACGAGCTTCCTCCCTGACCACAACTACCGGCATGTCACGGGAGGAGTCTAAGGCCACAGCCCCGCGGCGGGATGGACGAAGTGTGGTGCATACCTCCCGGCCCGCGCATCCTCCCAGGTCAGGAACGCCCACTCGGAAGCAGAGGTTCCAACTCGGCCCAACGGCTGATTTCGCAGCCGTCCGTCCGCCGGAACGTCGCGTCCACTTTGTGCCCCTGCCAGGTCCCGGTGATCCGGGCGGTGGCCGGGCCCCCGTACTTCATGCTGCAGATCTGTCGCTTGGAGACGGGGGCGAAGGGGTTCCTGCCCTCGGCGGCGAGCTTGTGCAGCTTCGCGCAGGCCTGCTCCCGCCAGGGGTGGTCGCCGCCCACGGGGTCGCATTCGAGCAGGTACTCCCGGTCCAGCCGGCGGTTGCCGGTGTCGGCCATGGCGATCGTGAGGTGGTCGGGGCCGGTCAGCAGCCGCCCGAGGGGCAGCGGCGGCAGCGGTCCGGCGGCAGCGGCGGCGAAGGCGGAGGTGACGGCGAAGGCGGCGAGACGCAGCATGGGGCACTCCAGGTCGTCCGTACGTCGTACGCCTGACCAACGACCGGGGCGCTCCTACGTTGCGTGCCGATGCCCCTGCCGACAGAGGTGTGCCGCGCTGTCTTAAGCCTTTGCCCTTCGGCCGCCCGTCCTAGTACCGTGGGAGCGGATTGGTGAGGGGCCCCGCGCCTGTGTCATCATCTGCACGCACCCTCCTACGCGGGGGTGTGCTGGAGGCGTCGCCTAGTCCGGTCTATGGCGCCGCACTGCTAATGCGGTTTGGGCTTTACGGTCCATCGAGGGTTCAAATCCCTCCGCCTCCGCACCTCATCGAAGCCCCGGTCCTGACGGACCGGGGCCTCGATGCGTTCCGGGTCAATCCCGTTCCGCTCGACCTCCTGCGTCAACCATCCGGACGATCTTCATCCGGCTCGTTTCCGCAGGTCAGGTGGGGTTTGGGTAATGGATTTCGCGTCCCGGCGAGGTCCATGTATTGTTGTTCTCGCAAGGCCAACGGGGCGAAAAACCCCGGGAAGCCCAAGCACTCGTAGCTTAACGGATAGAGCATCTGACTACGGATCAGAAGGTTGCAGGTTCGAATCCTGCCGAGTGCACAGCAAGACGGAGGCCCCGGACGAAAGTCCGGGGCCTCCGTCGTTGTACCCACCTCCAGGGGGAGTCGAGGGTGAACGAGGTCGGTGAGGGGCCCAGGTGGCAGCCGGAGCCGTGGCCGCTGGATGAGCGGGAGTGGCAGAAGCCGCCGATGTCGCGCTCAACGAAGCGTGGGATCGGCTGCGCGATCGGCGTTCTCGGCATGGTTCTGGCGCCGCCGGCATTGGTCGCCATGCTTCTGGGCGGCCGCGCCATGGCTCCGGGGGCACCGGAGGGGGAGCCGCTCGTGCTGGCCAAGGAAGCCCTGGTGGGCAACTGGGACCAGGAGGGGGGCGGCACGCTGGTGCTGGCGGCCGACGGCACGTTCACCGCGACGGATGTCTGTGGTGACTTCTCGGGCGAGGGCAAGGGCGTGGGTAGGCCGGCAGGGCGGCGTCCGTGGCCGGCCAGGACGGGAACCGGGACGTGGGACGCCTCCGACTCGCAGGAAGACGACGGGCGGGTGACCGTGGTGCGCGTCGGGTTCGGTGACGGCGGGGCGACGGCGCGGTACGAGGCTCGGGGGAGCGTCGCAGCGCAGGTGCTGTGGGCACAGATCGGGGACCCGGACGACGGCAGGGTGTGTGTGCTGAAGAAGCAGCCCTGAACGGTGCGCGCCGGCCGGCGGTCTCCTCCTTGGTGGGGACGGGTCCCCCGGAGGTAGTCAGGGGCGGGATGGCTCTGAAGGGTGACGCGGGCTACGCCCCGGGCTCGATACGGTTTTGGAGATCGTTCGAAGCTGGAAGTGGGGGGCTCTCATGGGACTGTTCGGGAACGCGCACACGGTCGACCCCGTGTCGGCGCAGCGGGACTACGCGCGGCTGCTGGGGCATGGGGAGCAGGTGCATGCCGCCTACCTGCTGATTCGGGACACCATCCTGTTCACCGACCGGCGGCTGGTGCTCATCGACAAGCAGGGGCTCACGGGGAAGAAGGTGGAGTACCACTCCATCCCCTACCGGAGCATCACGCATTTCGCCGTGGAGACCGCGGGGCACTTCGATCTCGACGCCGAGCTGAAGATATGGATATCCGGCAGCTCGACGCCGATCGAGAAGACCTTCACCAAGGGCGTCGACATCTACGAGGTGCAGGCGATCCTCACGCAGTTCGTCGCCCGGTAGCCCTCACCGGACTCGGGGGAGGCCGGTCACGGACATCACCATCGAGTAGAGCGAGGTGGTGGCCGTGATGAAGACGCGGTTGTTCTTGGGACCGCCGAAGGTGAGGTTCGAGACCGGCTCGGGGACGCGGACGCGGCCGATCAGGGTGCCGTCCGGGGCGTAGCAGTGGACACCGTCTTCCATCGCGGCTGCCCACAGCCGGCCCTCGTCGTCGAAGCGGATGTTGTCGGGGCGCGGGCAGGTGGTGAAGACGCGGTCGTCGGTGAGGGTGCCGTCCTCGGTGACCTTGAACGCGCGGATGTGGCCCGCGCGGGTGTCGGCGGCGTACAGCTCGCTCTCGTCCGGGGAGAAGACGAGGCCGTTGGGGCCGAGGAAGCCGTCGGCCACCATGTTGACGGAGCCGGTCACGGGGTCCGCGCGGTAGAGGTTGCAGGCGCCGATCTCGCTCGGTGCCCGGTGGCCCTCGTAGTCGTTGGTGATGCCGAAGTCCGGGTCGGAGAACCAGATGGAGCCGTCGGAGCGGACGACCGAGTCGTTGGGGCTGTTGAGCCGCTTGCCGTCGTAGCGGTCGGCGATGACGGTGAGGCTGCCGTCCGGTTCGGTGCGGGTGACGCGCCGGTTGCCCTGCTCACAGGTGATCAGGCGGCCTTCGCGGTCGAGGGTGTTGCCGTTGGGGTGGCCGGCCGGGGAGCGGAAGACGGAGACCGCGCCGGTGGCCTCGTCCCAGCGCAGCATCCGGTCGTTCGGGATGTCGCTCCACACCAGCTGTCGCCAGGCCGGCAGGTAGAGAGGGCCCTCGGCCCAGCGGCAGTCGTCGTAGAGCCGCTCCAGTCGCATGTCGCCGTTGGCGCAGCGACCGGTCCGGAAGCGGTCGTCCAGGATTTCGTACAAGGCGAGGTCGGCTATGGCAGACATCATTCCCCCTGAGGCGGTGTTGCCGAATCGTGTTCGGCGCGATGTTGAGATTGCAGGATCAGGTACCGTCTTCGCAAGGGCCGACGGGCCCATGAGAGGAAGATCGCGTGGACGACATCGACCGGGCGCTCGTCCTGCGCCTCCAGCAGGACGCGGGGCAGTCGTACGCCGCTCTCGGCACGGCGGTCGGGCTCTCGGCGGGGGCGACGCACGAGCGGGTCCGCAAGCTGCGCGAGCGCGGCGTGATCCGGCGGACCACCATCGACGTCGACCCGGCCGCGGTGGGCAGCGGGGTGCTCGCCTACGTGATGGTCGACTCCAACGCGTGGATGGGTGAGTCCGGCCCGGACTTCGCCGCGATCCCCGAGATTCAGGAGGCGCACATCATCGCGGGTAGCGCATCGGTGATGGTCAAGGTGCGCACGGCCTCGACCGAGGGGCTGCAGGACGTCCTGCGACGTCTCTACGGCATCGCGGGGGTCAGCGGAACGCAGGCCACCGTCGTTCTGGAGACCTTCTTCGAGCGGCCTCTCCCGCTGTGACCTGGTGGTGCACCGGGATCCGGTGGAGCGATGGCCGGCCGGCCATCGGGTGGTACGGGGCCGGGCGCGGTGAGCGGGTGAGCGGGCTCGTCTACGGGCAGCGGTTGGCCTTCGTCGCACGCGGGGAACGGCATTGTCTCGGTGTACGGAGGGCCGGGAAGCGGACGGCGTGCCCGACCGCCGCCACCGTGCCGGGGCGCGCGGGGAACGCGCAGTGCCCCGAGTGCGCGCGCCTCGACCGGTCGTTCTCGGTGGCGGCCGACACCAATGCGGCCGATCCGCGCGCCTACCGGGTCTACCTGGCCTGGTTCGGGCCCGGGCTGGTCAAGGTCGGCATCACCGCCGAGGAGCGGGGCTCGGCCCGGCTGCTGGAGCAGGGGGCGGTGGCCTGGGCCTGGCTGGGGCGGGGTCCGCTGATGGCTGCCCGGCGCACCGAGGAGCTGCTGAGGGCGGCTCTCGGGGTGCCAGACCGGATCGCGTACGCGCGCAAGCGGGGCGTTCGGGCGCACCTGCCTCCGGCGTCCGAGCGGGCCCTGGAGGTAGCGGAGTTGCACGCCAGGGCTGCGGCGCTGGCGGGGTGGCCGGATTCACTGGAGCGGTTGGCGTGTGAAGTCGCGGATCACGCCGGGGTGTTCGGGCTGGACGGGTGGACCGGGTTGCCCGCTCCGGCTCGGGTGGTCACGGAGATGGTGCCCGGCGGGGCCGTCGTGGGGAGGCTGGTGGGCGCGGCCGGGCCCGATCTGCACCTCGCGGACGGGCTCGTGGTGGACACCCGGCTGCTGGCCGGCTGGGAGCTCGCTGTCCCGGAGGCGGAAGCGGAGGATCGGGCGGTGGTGGTGCCGGTGGCGGAGATTCCGGCTGCCGTTGATCCGACCGCAGGGCAGGACGGGTTGTTCTGAGAGGCGCTGCCGCGGTGTCCGGGGCGCGGGCGCGATGGTCAAAACTTGGATCCCTTCGGGCTTCCGGGGCCGTTTCCGGTGGACATGCCAGGGGGGCTCCGCCGAGGGTGGTGGACATGACCATTCAGCCGGTACCGGCCTTTGAACCGCCCTACGTCATGGCCGTTTTCAGCAATGTCCGCACGGACGACGACAGCGGATACCCCGAGACCCTTGCCCGGATGAACGAGATCGTCCGGACGAATCCCGGCTTCCTCGGATACGAGTCCGCGCGTACCCCGGGAGGAGTCGGGATCACCGTGGCGTACTTCCGCGACCACGAGTCGCTGGGCGTCTGGCGGCAGGACCTGGAGCACCAGGCGGCCATGAAGCAGGGCCGCGCCGACTGGTACGAGAGCTACACCCTGCACGTCGCGACCGTCGAGCGGAGCCACGGCTTTGACCGCCACGCCTGAGACGGTCCGCGCCTTCCGGGAACGCCTCGGGCTGCCCGGACTGGTCGACGTCCACACGCACTTCATGCCCGAGCGGGTCCTGGACAAGGTGTGGGACTACTTCGACGCGGTCGGCCCGCTGACCGGCGTCGAGTGGCCCATCACCTACCGGCACGAGGAGGAGCAGCGGGTCGCGCTGCTACGGGAGTTCGGGGTCCGGGCCTTCACCGCCATGCTGTACCCGCACAAGCCGGCGATGGCCGCCTGGCTCAACTCCTGGTCCGCCGATTTCGCCGCCCGGACCCCCGAGTGCCTGCACACCGCGACGTTCTTCCCCGAGGAGGGCGTGGCCTCGTACGTCCGGCAGGCCGTCGAGGCCGGGGCGCGGATCTTCAAGGCACACCTGCAGGTCGGCGGGTACGACCCGAACGACGACCGGCTGGAGCCGGTGTGGGGGCTGCTGGGCGAGGCCGGGATCCCGACCGTGATCCACTGCGGTTCAGGGCCCGTCCCGGGCAAGCACACCGGACCCGTGCCGATCGCCCGGTTGCTGGCCCGCCACCCGCGGCTGCCGCTGATCGTGGCGCACATGGGCATGCCCGAGTACGTCGACTTCCTCGACCTCGCCGACCGCTACGCCGAGGTGCGCCTGGACACCACCATGGCCTTCACGGACTTCTCGGAGCAGTTCAACGGCTTCCCGGCCGGTGACCTCGGGCGGCTGGCGGACCTCGGCGACCGGATTCTGCTCGGCACCGACTTCCCGAACATCCCCTACCCCTATGAGCACCAGCTCTTCGCGCTGGAACGGCTCGGCCTGGGCGACGACTGGCTGCGGGCCGTTTGTCATGACAACGCCGCCGGGCTGTTCGGACTCGACCGCTGATCCGATTCTCAGGAGATTCACAGGAAGGGGCAAGAACGCTCTCAGAGGCCCGGGACAGTGTGGGCACATGACTGCGACGACCACCTCCCACGCGTCCATGTCCGCCGGCAGCCCCACGGCCCTGGTGCGGCCCGACGGCGGGCCCTGCCGGGTGCTCGTCGTCGACGACGAGGCCTCGCTCTCCGAGCTGCTGTCCATGGCCCTGCGCTACGAGGGCTGCGAGGTCCGCAGCGCGGGCGACGGGGCGGGAGCGGTGCGGGCGGCGAAGGAGTTCCGGCCGGACGTGGTGGTCCTCGACATCATGCTCCCCGACATGGACGGGCTCGCCGTCCTCGGCCGGCTGCGCCGGGAGATCCCGCAGGTCCCCGTGCTGTTCCTGACCGCCAAGGACTCCGTCGAGGACCGCATCGCCGGTCTCACGGCGGGCGGCGACGACTACGTCACCAAGCCCTTCAGCCTGGAGGAGGTCGTGGCCAGGCTGCGCGGCCTCGTCCGGCGCTCGGGCGCGGCGCAGGCGGCGCGCGGCGGTTCGGTACTGGCCGTCGGTGATCTGCGGCTCGACGAGGACAGCCACGAGGTGGTGCGGGACGGGCGGGACATCCACCTGACCGCGACCGAGTTCGAGCTGCTGCGCTACCTGATGCGCAACCCGCGCCGGGTGCTGAGCAAGGCGCAGATACTGGACCGTGTGTGGTCGTACGACTTCGGCGGCCAGGCCAACGTGGTCGAGCTGTACATCTCCTACCTGCGCCGGAAGCTGGAGAGCGGCCCGGGGCTCGCGCCGATGATCCACACCCGGCGCGGGGCCGGTTACCTGATCAAGCCGGCCGAGTAGTGGCGGTCCGTCCGAAGCGGCCGCGCCGCCGTCCCTGGTCGCTGCGGACCCGGCTCGTCGTCTCGGCGGTCGCGCTGATCGCCGTGGTGGGCGCGGCCATCGGGACCGTCACCACCCTCGCCCTGCGCTCGCACCTGGTCGACCAGGTCGACAAGCAGCTGAGGACCTCCGTGGAGATGACCCTGCGGGGGCCTTTCCGGAAGGTCCGTGACAATCAGGTCCTCTTCCCCTGGGCGCCCGGTACCCCGCTGGGGGCTGCCGGGATCCTCATCGACTCCGACGGCAAGGTCTCGATGAGCGACCGCAACACCCCCGGCGAGGGCCCTTCGTACGACCGTCCCCAGCCCTTGACCGAGGCGCAGGGCGCGGCCCTCGCCAAAATCGCACGCAAGGCCGTGCAGGGCGCCCAGGGAGGGAAGGGCGTGGCCGAGCCGGTGGAGGTGGAGCTGCCCGGACTCGGCGACTACCGGGTGCTGACCGCTCCCGACGGGAGCCTCGCCGTCGGGGTACCGCTCGCCGACACCGACCGCACCGTGCGGACGCTGATCGCGGTGGAGGTCTGCGTCACGCTCGCGGGGCTGATCGCCGCGTCCCTCGCCGGGCAGGTCCTGGTCGGGGTGGCCCTGCGTCCGCTGCGGCGGGTCGCCGCCACCGCCACCCGGGTCTCCGAACTTCCCCTGCACAGCGGCGAACCCGCCCTGGACGAGCGGGTGCCCGACGCCGATCCCCGTACGGAGGTGGGCCAGGTCGGCGCGGCCCTCAACCGGATGCTGGGGCACGTCTCCTCCGCGCTCACGGCCCGCCAGCAGAGCGAGATGCGGGTCCGGCAGTTCGTCGCCGACGCCAGCCACGAGCTGCGCACACCGCTCGCCTCCATCCGCGGCTACGCCGAACTGACCCGTCGGGGACGGGAGGAGCCGGGCCCCGACACCCGGCACGCCCTGGGCCGGATCGAGTCCGAGGCCACCCGGATGACCGGCCTGGTCGAGGACCTGCTGTTGCTGGCCCGGCTCGACGCCGGCCGCCCGCTCGACACCGGGGACACCGCCACCGACCTGGCCCCGCTCGTGGTCGACGCCGTCAGCGACGCCCGCGCGGCGGGTCCCGAGCACCACTGGCGCCTGAGGCTGCCCGAGGAGCCGGCGCCCGTGCGCGGCGACCCGGCGCGGATCCAGCAGGTGCTGGTCAATCTGCTCGCCAATGCCCGTACGCACACCCCACCCGGCACCACCGTCACGGCGCATGTTTCACGTGAAACATCCGCCGTCCGGCTGCGGATCGAGGACGACGGGCCCGGTATCGCGCCCGCGCTGCTCCCCCACGTCTTCGAGCGCTTCGCCCGCGGCGACGCCTCGCGTTCCCGCGCGGCGGGCTCCACCGGACTCGGCCTTGCCATCGTCCAGGCCGTCGTCAGCGCGCACGGCGGGCGGGTCGACGTACGGAGCGAGCCCGGGCGGACCTGCTTCGAGGTCCTGCTGCCGCACCCCTGTGACGGGGCGGTCGAGGACTCACAGTCGGGGCACAGGCTCAGCACACTGCGGTGACAGGGCGTCCGGCGAGTGTCGGACCATGCGAACCGACACCTCTCTCGGAGCCCTCCCGGCACGGGCGCCCCTCGCGCCCGTGCCCGGCCAGCCCGTCCTCGACGTGGTGATCCCGGTCTTCAACGAGGAGAACGACCTCGGCCCCTGCGTGCGCAGGCTGCACGAGCACCTCAGCCGAACCTTCCCCTACCCGTTCCGGATCACGGTCGCCGACAACGCGAGCACCGACCGCACCCCCGAGGTCGCGGCGGCGCTGGCAGGAAGCCTGGACGGCGTGCGGAGCACCCGGCTGGAGGAGAAGGGCCGGGGCAGGGCCCTGCGCACCGTCTGGTCCGGCTCCGACGCGCCCGTGCTCGCGTACATGGACGTGGACCTCTCAACCGACCTCAACGCGCTGCTTCCGCTGGTCGCCCCGCTGATCTCCGGCCACTCCGACCTCGCGATCGGCACCCGCCTCGCCCGCTCCTCGCGGGTGGTGCGGGGCGCGAAGCGGGAGTTCGTCTCCCGTGCCTACAACCTCCTCCTGCGCTCCTCCCTCGCCGCCCGCTTCAGCGACGCCCAGTGCGGCTTCAAGGCCATCCGGCGGGAGGTCGCCGAGCGGCTGCTGCCGCTGGTGGAGGACTCGGGCTGGTTCTTCGACACCGAGATGCTGGTACTCGCCGAGCGGGCCGGGCTGCGGATCCACGAGGTGCCGGTGGACTGGGTCGACGACCCCGACTCCACCGTCCACATCGTCAAGACCGCCACCGAGGACCTCAAGGGCGTCTGGCGGGTCGGCAGGGCACTGGCCGTCGGCGCGCTCCCGCTGGACCGGCTCGCCCGGCCCTTCGGCGACGACCCGCGCGACCGCGCGGCCCTGCCCGGGGTGGACGGCGGGCTGGCCCGCCAGCTCCTCGGCTTCTGCGCCGTCGGGGCCCTGTCCACCCTGCTCTACCTGGTGCTGTACTCCGCCTTCCGCGCCGGTACCGGCCCGCAGCTCGCCAACGGTGCCGCGCTGCTGCTCTCCGCCGTCGCGAACACCGCCGCCAACCGGCGGCTCACCTTCGGAGTGCGCGGCCGCGACCGGGCCGTGCGCCACCAGGCACAAGGCCTGGTGGTGTTCGCCATCGGGCTCGCGCTGACCAGCGGCTCCCTCGCCGCCCTCGGAGCGGCCACTGCCGATCCCGCGCACAGCACCGAACTGGCCGTGCTGATCACCGCCAACCTCGCCGCCACCGTGCTGCGGTTCCTGCTCTTCCGCGCCTGGGTCTTCCCCGAGCGGCGCGACACCTCCTCGAAGGACGACAACCGATGACCACGGCCGCACCTCCGCTCTTCCCCGTCCCCGAGGCCCGGTCGCGTGCCGGCAGGCACGCGGTCGACCGCCCCCGTTGGGAGCGGCCCGCCCTTGCCGGGCTCCTGATCGCCACCGCCGCGCTGCTGCTGTGGGACCTGGGCTCCTCCGGCTACGCCAACTCCTTCTACTCCGCCGCCGTGCAGGCCGGCAGCGAGAGCTGGAAGGCCTTCTTCTTCGGCTCCTCCGACGCAGGCAACTCCATCACCGTCGACAAGCCCCCGGCCGCGCTGTGGCCGATGATGCTGTCGGTCCGGCTCTTCGGGCTGGGCGCCTGGCAGATCCTGGTCCCGCAGGCCCTGATGGGCGTAGGTACGACGGCCGTGCTGTACGCCGCCGTACGCCGCCAGTTCGGGCCCGGGGCGGCCCTGATCAGTGGCGCCGCCTTCGCGCTGACGCCCGTCGCGGCGCTGATGTTCCGCTTCAACAACCCCGACGCGCTGCTGACCCTGCTGCTGACCGTCACCGTCTACTGCGTGCTGCGCGCCCTCGACGGAGCCCGCACCAAGTGGCTGGTCTGGGCGGGCGTCGCCGTCGGCTTCGCGTTCCTCACCAAGACCCTGCAGGCCTTCGTCATCCTGCCGCCGCTCGCCCTGCTGTACGCGGTCTGCGCGCCGACGCGGCTGCGCAAGCGGCTGGGCCAGTTGCTGCTTTCCGGGCTCGCGATGGTGGCGGCCGGCGGCTGGTGGGTGGCCATCGTGGAGCTGTGGCCCGCTTCCTCCCGCCCGTACATCGGCGGTTCGCAGACCAACTCCTTCCTGGAACTGACCCTCGGCTACAACGGCCTGGGCCGGATCAACGGCAACGAGACCGGCAGCGTCGGCGGTGGTACGCGGACGGGCGGGGCCGGTGGTGTCGGAGCGTACGGCCTGCCCGAGGGCGGGCCCGGCATGCGGGCCGGAGGTGGCGGAGGCTGGGGAGAGACCGGCATCGACCGGCTGTTCGCGGGCAACATCGGCGGTCAGATCTCCTGGCTGCTGCCGGCCGCGCTCGTGCTGCTGGTGGTCGGGCTCGGGGTGACCTGGCGGGCCCGCAGGGCCACCGATTCCCTGGAGGGCATGGCCCGGGCGGCGTTCCTGGCCTGGGGCGGCGCGCTGCTGATCACCGCGGTGGTGTTCAGCTTCATGCAGGGCATCTTCCACGAGTACTACACCGTGGCGCTGGCACCGTTCGTGGCCGCGCTGGTCGGCATGGGCGTGGCAGTGCTGTGGGAGGAACGGGGCAGCCGGGCCGCCGTGTTCACCCTGTCCGGGGTGCTGGTGCTGACCGTGGTCTGGTCGTGGGTGCTGTTGGGCCGGGCCACCGGATACCTGCCGTGGCTGCGCTGGGCGGTACTGGTGGCCGGTGTGCTCGTGGCGGCCGCGCTGCCGTTCGCCGCGTTGCTGGGGCGCAGGGGCTTGCAGGTGGTGGCCGCGGTGGGCCTGGGCGCGGCGCTGGCCGGGCCGTTCGCGTACTGCATGACGACCGTGAGCACCGGGCACACCGGGTCGATCGTGACCGCCGGACCGGCGGTGGCGGGCGGCCGGGGTGGGCCGGGCGGGATGATGGGCGGTCCGATGGGTGCCGGTGAGCTGCTCCAGGGCGGTCCGGGCGGCCAGGGCGGCCAGCCGGGCGGGACCCCGCCGGGTGGAATGCCGCAGGGTGGCCAGGGCGGAATGCCGCAGGGCCAGGGCGGAATGCCGCAGGGCCAGGGCGGCCAGGGCGGCACGCCCCAGGGCCAGGGCCAGGGCGGGATGGACGGACGCGGCTTCGAGCGAGGCGTCGGTGGGCAGGGCGGTGTCGGCGGCCTGCTGAACGGCGCTCGGGTCGGAGCCGAGGCGAAGGCGGCCCTGCAGGCCGACGCCGACAAGTACACCTGGGCGGCGGCAGCGGTCGGCTCGCAGAACGCGGCGAGCTACCAGCTGGCCTCGGGCGAGCCCGTGATGGCGCTCGGCGGCTTCAACGGCAGCGACCCCTCGCCGACCCTGGAGCAGTTCAAGAAGTACGTGGCGGAAGGCAAGATCCACTACTTCATCGGGCAGAGCAGCGGAAATGGCGGAACGGCCGAGGACGGCGTCCGTCGCGGCGGCCCGGGCGGCGGTACGAGCAGCGAGATCGAGAGCTGGGTCCAGGCCACCTTCAAGACCTCCACGGTCGGCGGTGCCACCTTCTACGACCTGACCGAGCCGATGTCCGGAACCTCCTGATCCGGCCTCATCCGAAGGACACCCCCTAGCATCAAGAGGGCGGACCGGGCATTCCGGGCTGATCCACCTGTCATGAGGAGGGTGCCTCCATGGTGACCGCGGCTGATTCCGGTGAGATCCGGGCCAGTGTGTGGCTGGCCGCCAGGCCGGCCACACCCGCGAGACGCCGCAGCGAGGCACCCTCCGGGCTCGACCGGGAGCGGATCACCGCCGCCACCGTGCGGCTGCTCGACGCCGAGGGGCTGGCCCGGTTCTCGATGCGGCGGCTCGCCGCCGGGCTCGGGGTCACCGCGATGTCCCTGTACTGGTACGTGGACACCAAGCACGACCTGCTCGAACTCGCCCTGGACAGTGCGCTGGGCGAACTCGCGCCCCCGGCCGGCCCCGGCGAGCCCGACGGCTGGCCGGGGCGGCTGCGGGAGCTGGCCCGCGGCTACCGGCGGGTCCTGGCGGACCACCCCTGGGTGACTCCGCTCACCGCCGCCTACCCGAACATCGGCCCGCACGCCCGGGCCTTCGACGCCGACCTCCAGCGCCTGCTGGACGCCACCGGCCTGGTGGACGCCGCCCGGACCGGCGCCCACCTGGCCGTCTCGCAGTTCCTGCACGGCTGCGGGTGCACGGTCCGGCGGGCGCCCGAAGGCGACTTCTGCCTCGCGCTCGACGTCCTGATCGCGGGCATCAAGGCGAAGGCCACGGACGAGGTCGCCGACTAGGAGACCGGGTCAGGCCCGCAGTGCGGGAGCCTCGGCCGGAGTTGCCCCGCTCGCCGCCGGGTCCTCCGAAGCCGCCGCCGGGGCGTGGGCCGCGGGCTTCGACTTCAGCGCGACTTCCTTGATGAACACCACCAGCACCAGCGAGAGCAGCGCGAACGGGGCGGCGTAGAGGAAGACGTCACCGACGCCGTGCCCGTACGCGGACTCGACGACCTCGCGGATCGGCGCGGGCAGCTTGTCGAGGTCGGGGATCCCGCCCCCGGCGGTGCCGCCGTGGCCCATGGCCGCCGCCTTCGGCCCCAGCGCGGCGAGCCCGTCCTGGACGTAGTGCGTGACCCGGTTGGCCATGACCGCCCCCAGCGCCGAGACGCCCATCGCGCCGCCGAGCGAGCGGAAGAAGGTCACGACCGAGCTGGCCGCGCCCAGGTCCTCGGGAGCCACCTGGTTCTGGGTGGCGAGGACCAGGTTCTGCATCATCATGCCGAGGCCGAGGCCGGTCAGCGCCATGTAGATCGCGATGTGCCAGTACGGGGTGTCGTACCGCAGGGTCCCGAGCAGGCCCAGTCCGGCCGTCAGCAGCACACCGCCGGAAACGAGCCAGGCCTTCCACTTGCCGGTCTTGGTGATCACCTGACCGGAAAGAGTGGAGGAGACGAAGAGCCCGCCGATCATCGGAATGGTGAGGATTCCGGACATCGTGGGGGACTCGCCGCGGGCCAACTGGAAGAACTGGCTGAAAAACACGGTCCCCGAGAACATCGCGATGCCCACGAAGAGGGAGGCCGCCGAGGCGAGGCTGATGGTCTTGTTGCGGAACAGCCGCAGCGGGATGATCGGGTCGCTCGCACGGGATTCGACGAGGACGAAGAGCAGGCCCAACGCCACCGCCCCGCCCGTCATCGCCAGGGTCGTCCAGGAGATCCACGCGTACGAGTCACCGGCCTGAGTGACCCAGATCAGCAGCAGCGAGACGGCGCCGCTGATCAGGAAGGCGCCCAGCCAGTCGACCTTGACGTCGCGGCGGACCACCGGGAGGTGCAGCGTCCGCTGGAGCACGATCAGCGCGATGACCGCGAACGGCACGCCGACGTAGAAGCACCAGCGCCAGCCCAGCCACTCGGTGTCGGTGATCACCCCGCCCAGCAGCGGGCCGCCGACGGTGGCGACGGCGAAGACCGCGCCGAGGTAGCCGCTGTACCGGCCGCGCTCGCGCGGGGAGATCATCGCGGCCATGACGATCTGGGCGAGCGCGGACAGGCCGCCGACGCCGATGCCCTGGACCACGCGGCAGGCGATGAGCATGCCGGTGTTCTGGGACAGGCCGGCGACCACGGAGCCCAGCACGTAGATCACCAGGGAGATCTGGACCAGCAGCTTCTTGCTGAAGAGGTCCGACAGCTTGCCCCACAGCGGAGTGGCCGCCGTCATCGACAGCAGGGCCGCGGTGACCACCCAGGTGTACGAGGACTGGGTGCCGCCGAGGTCGCTGATGATCTGGGGAAGGGCGTTGGAGACGATCGTCGAGGACAGGATCGCCACGAACATGCCGAGCATCAGCCCGGACAGCGCCTTCATGATCTGCGGGTGGGTCATGGACGGGGCGGTGGACGGGTTGGTGGGCGCGGAGGTGGACGTGCCGTCTGTCGGCGTCTCCGTCGTGGCCATGTCTTTCCTTTGGTCTAGAAGCTCGATCGGAGTCGGGCCAGCAGGGTGTTGAGTACGTCGATGTCCTCGGCGGACCAGTCGGCCAGGGCTCTTTCCAGCGCGGCCGTGTACCGGGCTCCGAGCTCGGTGAGGAGCGCGTGCCCGGCAGGGGTGAGCCGCAGGATCCGGCAGCGCCCGTCCCCCGGGTCGGTCTCGCGCTCGATCCAGCCACGCTCGGCGACGTGCGCGACGTGCCGGCTGGTCACCGAGATGTCGATGGCCATGAGCTCGGACAGCCGGCTCAGCCGCATCTCGCCGTGCCGGTCGAGCACGGTGAGGACGGTGGCGGCGCCCGGCGGGCAGTCCGGGGGCAGTACGCGGGCGAGGTCGCGCTTGACCGCGCCGATCCCGGTGAGCCCGCGGGCCAGCTCCTCGTACCGAGTGGTGGCGGTCACCGGACACCCTCCCCATCTTGTTGCTTCAAGCAACCATAGAAGCGGATGGTTGCTACAGGCAAATGAATGGACGGGGTGGGGCGGTAAAGGAATCGGAAAACCCGCTAGGGTCCTGACCCATGGCTGCGAACCAGGACTCGAACCAGCACTCGAACCACAACTCGATGCCCCCCGAGGGCGCCTACGACCCCGCGGGCAGCACCCAGATGTTCCGCGCGTTCGTCGAGGAGGCCGCTCCGGCCCGCCAGGCGGGGGCGGGCTCCCGTCAGCAGCGCCGCGCCGAGCAGGCGCAGGCCGGATCCTCGAACCCGACCGCCAAGCTGGCGCTGATCATCGCGCTCGTGCTGGTGATCGGCGCGGCGGCGTGGGTCGTACTGCACTGACGGGGTGCCCGGGGCGGCGGCTCGGCTCCAGGCGGCTCAGTTCCAGGTGGCCGTGACCTTCCGGGTCTCCACGTGCATGCCGAGCGGCACCCGCCAGGCCTCCACGCACACCGTGTAGCCCTGCGTCTTCGAGCTGCCGCCCGCGATGGGTGCGGGCAGCGCCTGGGTCGTGGTGATCGTGGCCCAGTCGATGCCGAGGGCGCCGATGATGTGGGTCGCGAAGCTGACCGTGCCCGAACGGGCCGCGGTGGTACCGGTGTTGGTGAAGGTGACGGTGACCCGCTCGCACCAGCGGTCGCCCGCGGCCGACCGTGTCGGCGTCGACAGCGTCAGCTTCGCGGGAGTCGTGGGTGGCGGCGGCGTCGTCGTGCCGGGCTTCGACGGCGTGCCCGAGGGGGCGGCCGGCGCGGACGGAGTACCGGGGGCGGTGGTGGCCGAACCCGGCCCGGGCGTGCCGCCGGGGGTGTTCCCGGAGCCGCCGGGGGCGGTGGACGTCGCTCCGCCCGGTGCGGAGCCGCCGGGGGGTCGGTCCCCCGGAGGACTGGTCGACGTACTGGCCGACGTGCTGGCCGACGTGCTGGCTGAAACCGAGGAGCCGCCCGCAGCGGACGGGCCGCCGAGCTGCTGGAACTCCACACCGCCCTGCGGCGCCACGTTTTCCCCGGCCCCCCGTTCGGGGCCCGGGGCGGCGGCGCCCACGGCGACGTAGCCGTCCCGCGCCGGGCCCCCGCAGCCGGTGAGGGCGGCGACGGCCGTGCAGCACAGGGCGAGGAAGACGGCCGGGGCGGCCGTACGGGATCCCGTTCGCATCGCGCCAGTTTTCCTGACGCTCCGTCAAATGGGAACCCCGTACGGGGGGTCACTCCCCGATGAGGCCCACGCGCAGCTGCGCGAGCGTGCGGGTCAGCAGCCGGGAGACGTGCATCTGGGAGATGCCGACCTCCTCGCCGATCTGCGACTGCGTCATGTTCGCGAAGAACCTCAGCATGATGATCTGCCGTTCCCGGGGCGGGAGTTTGGCGAGCAGCGGCTTCAGCGACTCGCGGTACTCGACGCCTTCGAGCGCGGTGTCCTCGTACCCGAGGCGGTCCGCGAGCGAGCCCTCGCCGCCTTCGTCCTCGGGTGAGGGCGAGTCGAGCGAGGAGGCGGTGTACGCGTTGCCGACGGCGAGGCCGTCGACGACGTCCTCCTCCGAGACCCCGAGCACGGCGGCGAGTTCCGGCACGGTCGGCGACCGGTCCAGCTTCTGCGCGAGTTCGTCGCTGGCCTTGGTCAGCGCGAGGCGCAGCTCCTGGAGCCGGCGCGGGACGCGGACGGACCAGGAGGTGTCCCTAAAGAATCGTTTGATCTCGCCGACGACGGTCGGCATGGCGAACGTCGGGAACTCCACGCCGCGTTCGCAGTCGAAGCGGTCGATCGCCTTGATCAGGCCGATGGTGCCGACCTGGACGATGTCCTCCATCGGCTCGTTGCGGCTGCGGAAGCGGGCGGCCGCGTAGCGCACGAGCGGCAGGTTCAGCTCGATCAGGGTGTCACGTACGTACGCCCGGTCGGGGCTGTCCGCGTCCAGGGTGGCAAGTCGCTGGAAGAGGGAGCGGGAGAGAGTGCGGGTGTCGATGGCTTCCGAGCGGTTGGACACTGCCGGCGGCGTCACGCTCTTGACGAGCGTGAGCACCTTGGAGCTGCCCTGGTCTACGGACATGCCACCCCCTTGAGGTCGCGGACGGTCGCGTACTGCGCGCCCGTCGGAGGAACGCAGCCTCCACCTGAATACCGGAGGCGGGGCTGCGGCAAACGCGGTTCCAGCAGAATGTCACATGTCGGCAACGCGCTGTAGCGCCATATCGACATATGTCTCCAGCGACAGAACAGGTCAGAAGGGGATCGGCCCGTTCTGTCGGGAAAACGGGTGGATGATCTCCACTCGTTCCGGTTACGCCTCGATCCTGTTTGCGGATCGCAGTCGGGCGAAGCTGCGGGCGAGCAGCCGGGAGACGTGCATCTGGGAAACGCCCAGCTCGGCGCTGATCTGGGACTGCGTCAGATTGTTGTAGTACCGCAGGAGCAGGATCCGCTGCTCCCGCTCGGGCAGTTGTACGAGGAGATGGCGTACGAGGTCACGGTGCTCGACGCCGGCCAGCTCGGGGTCCTCGTACCCGAGGCGGTCCAGCAACCCCGGCATCCCGTCGCCCTCCTGGGCGGCCTCCAGGGAGGTCGCGTGGTAGCTCCGCCCGGCCTCGATGCAGGACAGCACCTCGTCCTCGGTGATGCGCAGCCGTTCGGCGATCTCGGGGGTGGTCGGGGTGCGGCCGTGGAGCGTGGTGAGGTCCTCGGTGGCGGCGTTGACCTGCACCCACAGCTCGTGGAGGCGCCGCGGCACGTGCACGGTGCGGACGTTGTCGCGGAAGTACCGCTTGATCTCGCCGACGACGGTCGGCATCGCGAAGGTCGGGAACTGCACGCCGCGGTCCGGGTCGAAGCGGTCGATGGCGTTGATCAGCCCGATGGTGCCGACCTGGACGACGTCCTCCATCGGCTCGTTGCGGCTGCGGAAGCGGGCGGCCGCGTACCGGACGAGGGGGAGGTTGGCCTCGATGAGGGCCCCCCGCACCCGGTTGTGCTCGCTGGTGCCCGGTTCCAGGCCCTTCAGCTGCCCGAAGAGGACCTGGGTGAGGGCCCGGGTGTCCGCGCCCCGGGTGCTCTGCGTCCGCTGGGCCCCGGGGGCGGGCGAAGGCGGGGTGCCGGGCGGGGCCGTGGGCGGGTTTCCTGCCGCCGTGGCGGCCGCCGGGGGCTCGTCGTGCTGTGGAGGGACCTGGGGGTCCTGCGGGGCGGTGTGTGGGGCGGGCTGCGGGGCCTCCTGCTGGGGGTCCTGCTGGGGTGGCACCTGAGGCGCTGTACTGGCCGGCACGGTCACGCCACCCCTTCAGTCAACTTCAGTCAACTCATCCGTCAAAAGCGGTCATAGCATCACAAGAGATGTGCACTGTGTGCAAGCACCGTATATAGCCGTGTTGAGGGCAAGTTGGGCATATCGGCATATTCCATCCGGCGGTGGGTACACAAAAAACCCCCCACCCGTCGGAGTGGGGGGCCGGAAGTCCGGGAACCGCTTCAGCGTACGGGTTCAGCGCACCAGTTCGGTCATGAACTCGCCGATACCGGAGGCGGCGTCCGATATCCCTTGGAAGCCGATTTCCACGATCTCGGCCGCCCTCTTCGGCTGGGTGATGATGACGAAGAGGACGAACACGGTCAGGGCGCTCGTGATGAGCTTCTTGGTGTCCACGGGCGCGCGGCCTCCCCAACCGGTCCTTGTGAGTCGGGTGAGTCTAACCGGTCAGGATTGGGCACTCACCTGTCCTTTAAGGACCAATGACCCGGTGGGACGGGTCCTTTGCCGCTGGGTCGGCCACCGCGCCGGGCGCATGCTTGTTGTGAGCCCACCGGTTCTGGCAGGAAATCGGTGGGTGAGGGACAGGACCTCACTGCGGGGTCCGAGCCGCAAGCTTCCCCCCTGACTGCGGCTCGGGCTGGCGGGTTCCGTCCTCAACGGGGGAAGTGGCTTGTCCCCCCGATGCCACTTCCCCCGTCCCATACGTCGAAGGTCCCGACCCACCCGGTCGGGGCCTTCTTCGCGTGTGCCCCTATTGGACGGCGCCGGCCAGGTCCGTGATGGGCTGTACGGGGGCGATGACGGGCGCCAGCTGGTTCGGCAGCTCCATCAGCTGGTTGAGCTGGTTCGCGCCCTCGCTGAGCTTCCCGCCGATCTCCTGGACCGAGGCGGGCTGGGTGCCGGCCGGCATCCCCGGGGCCGCCGTCGGCAGGTCGGGGAGGGTGAGGGGCGAGAGCGGGGAGCCGGCGGCGGAGGCGGCGGGAGCGGCGAGGCCCGCGGCGGCCCCCGCGAGGGCGATGGCGGCGAGCATGCGCTGGGTCTTGGTCATGCCGTGACAACGGCCGAGGGGGCGGGCGGTCACGGCGGTGTCCTCCGGACAGACGCCGGCTCCCTCCCGGGGGGGCGGGTTCCTCCGGGGGTGCGGGCCGTGGGCGGGTGCGGCGCCGTTGCGCGAGCGGCCCCGGGCTGCGCCCGGGCTTCCGGGGCTCCGCCCCGGACCCCGCGCCTCAAACGCCGGCGGGGCTGGATTGTTCCCCGGCGGGGGACTGTTCCCCGGCTGGGGTGGACTCGGCTCTCGGGTATACGCCGAGAGCCCCACCCTTGCGGGTGGGGCTCTCGATCGGAGCGGTAGTGGAGGGATTTGAACCCCCGATGGGTTGCCCCATACTCGCTTTCGAGGCGAGCTCCTTCGGCCACTCGGACACACTACCGAGATGGATCCTAGCCTACGGAGCGGCATCCTCTGAAATCGGTATCGCCCGACCGCGCGGAAGCCCGCTTCAGAGGTCGCGGAAGAAGTCCGTCAGCTGCCGGGCGCACTCGTCTGCGAGGACGCCCCGGACCACTTCCGGCCGGTGGTTGAGCCTGCGGTCCCGTACGAGGTCCCAGAGCGACCCCGCGGCGCCCGCCTTGTCGTCGTCCGCGCCGTAGACGACCCGGGCGACGCGCGACTGCACGAGCGCGCCCGCGCACATCACGCACGGCTCCAGGGTCACCACGAGGGTGCACCCCGGAAGCCGCCATTCCCCGACCGCGGCCGAGGCCCGGCGCAGCGCCAGCACCTCGGCGTGCGCGGTCGGGTCGCCGGTCGCCTCCCGCTCGTTGTGACCGGTGGCGAGCAGTTCGCCGGCCGGGCCGAGCACGACGGCGCCGACCGGCACGTCGCCGGCCGGCACCGCCCGGGCGGCCTCCTGGAGCGCGAGGCGCATGGAGTCCCGCCAGGGATCCCGTACGGGATCGGGAGCGTGCGCGTCTTGCGTGTGGATCACTAGCGGACGGCCTCCAGGACCTCGGTGGCGCCGAGGGATTCGGCGATCTCCGAGAGGGCGTCCCCGTCGAGGGTCATCAGTTGCTTGTTGGTCACCCCGAGGTCGTCCAGCAGCCGGGGATCACCGAGCGGACCGGCCGGAACCGGCTCCGCGCCGCTCCCGCCCGCCTCGTCCTCGTCGGCGTCCTCGTCCGTGTAGGCGGCCACGGCGTCCTCCTCGCCGTCCTCGGTGCCGTCCAGGTCGAGCTCGTCGAGTTCGTCGTCCTCCTCGTCGTTGCCCAGCAGCTCTTTGGTCAGCATCGAGCCGTAGGAGCTGCGGGCGGCCGCAGCGGCGTTCGATACGAAGTACCGCGGGTCCTCCTCGCCGTCCACGCGGACGACGCCGAACCAGGCGTCCTCCTGCTCGATGAGGGCGACCACCGTGTCGTCGTCGACAGCGGCGGAACGGGCGAGATCGATCAGATCACTGAGGGACTCGACGTCGTCGAGTTCCATGTCGCTCGCTTCCCACCCGTCTTCGGTGCGCGCGAGCAGTGCGGCGAAGTACACCGTGACTCTCCCACTGGTCTTAGGCGTGCCGGTTGGAGGTCCCCCCGGCCGGAGGTTGGGGCGGAACGGCCGTGTGCGTGCGGTGCTGCTTTGCCGTTCGTACCCCGCCCAATCGGCATCGTGGCAGAAACGGCGGCTTTGCGAGAGGTCTTCGGCGCTTGCGTCGTGCCGTGGCGCCTCCCGGCTGGGGTGGTACGGGGTTCCGTGCCGGGGCGTGTCGGGCTTTCCGGTGCGGCGCCGCTGCCGGGGCTCCGCCCCGGACCCCGCGCCTCGAACGCCGGCGAGGCCGGATGTGCCGCTGCGAGGCTGAGCAGGTGCTTCTACCAGCGGAAAGTGCGCATGCGCATCTGTTGGCGCATGCGGGCGGCGCGGGCGCGGCGGGGTTGGACGCGGTCGCGGAGGGCGCGGGCCTCCATCAGGTCGCGCAGGAACTGCGCGCGGCGCGCGCGGCGCTGCGCGGCGGTCTCCGGCGGTTCCGGCATCTCGTCGATCGGCTGCGTGTCGGGCATCGGCCACCACCCCGGGCTGGTCGGTCGTCCCCCTCGCACCCACTTTCCCCCGAACAGCCCGTTTGATGCCACCCCTGCGCAGGTCAAGCGCAGGTCAGGCGTCGTCCGACAGGGCCGGGACGATCGCCACCGGGCCGTGCGCGTGCTGCAGGACGGCGTTCGCCACCGAGCCGATCAGCAGGGACATGGCGGTGCGCCGCGGGTGGTGGCGGCCGACCACGACAAGGGCCGCCGACCGGGAGGCCGTGACCAGGCGGCCCGCCGCGTCGCCGGGGACGGCTGCCTGCTCGACCGGGACGTCCGGGTACCGGGCCCGGAAGGGTGCCAGCCGCTCCGTCTGGGACCGCAGCATCTCCCGCTCGGCCGGTACGGCGTCCCCGTCGTCGGCCAGGCCCTCGGGCGGGATCACCAGGAACGGGCTGTCCACCACCATGGTCGGCGCGGGCGGGACGACGTACGCGGAGACCACCTGTACGGCGGTCCCCCGCGCGGCGGCCTCGGCGAAGGCGAAGGCCGGTACGTCGTCGGGGGTCTCGGCGGCGTGCAGCCCGAGCACCACCCGCCCGGCCGAGGCCTCCGAGTCGGCCTCGGCGGAGCGCTCCGCGTGCGGGACCACCACGACCGGGCAGGGGGCCGTCGTCGCCACGGCGCGGCTGTTCGAGCCGAGCAGCAGGCTGGCGAAGCCGCCGCGCCCCCGGGAGCCCATGACCAGCATCAGGCCCTCCGCGCCGATCACCCGCAGCGCCTCGGGGACGGAGCCCTCCAGGGACTCGTACCGGACTTCCCGCGGGAGCTCGGCGCCGCCGCTGTCCAGCAGGGTGCGTATCCGCTCGGTCACGAGGTCGGTGTACTCCTCCGGCTCCGAGGCGGAGTGAAGTGCGGAACGCCGACCCGCATACAACTGGGCGTGGTCGGGCAGGACATGTGCGATCAGCAGCCCCGTCCCGTGCCGGATGGCCGCGGCCCGTGCCCACTCCAGGGCCCGCAGGCTGTGTTCGGATCCGTCGACGGCTGCGATCACCGGTGCGTTGGTCATCAGTCCAGCGTGCTGGGCCTGCGGGCGGTCCGCATCCGGGGGCCGGTCGGGGCGCGGCCGGCGGCGGGGGCGCGAGGGCGCGAAGGGGCCGTGTCAGCGCGTAGCCTTTTGGGTGCAGGTCGCGTCTCGCGGCCGTTTTTGCTGGTCGCAGGCCGAGTTTTGGAGGATGTTGTGCGTTTGCAGGTAGTCGATCACCCCTTGGTGGCGCACAAGCTCACGACCCTGCGCGACAAGCGCACCGACTCCGCCACGTTCCGTCGGCTCGCCGACGAGCTGGTGACCCTGCTGGCGTACGAGGCCACGCGCGACGTGCGGACCGAGCAGGCCGACATCGAGACCCCGGTGGGTCCGACCACCGGCGTGAAGCTCTCCCACCCGCGTCCGCTGGTCGTGCCGATCCTGCGCGCCGGTCTCGGCATGCTCGACGGCATGGTGCGGCTGCTGCCGACGGCCGAGGTGGGCTTCCTGGGCATGGTCCGCAACGAGGAGACCCTGGAGGCCTCCACGTACGCGACGCGCATGCCGGAGGACCTCTCGGGCCGCCAGGTCTACGTGGTCGACCCGATGCTCGCCACCGGCGGCACGCTGGTCGCGGCGATCCAGGAGCTGATCAAGCGCGGCGCCGACGACGTGACGGCCGTGGTGCTGCTGGCCGCGCCGGAGGGCGTGGAGATCATGGAGCGCGAGCTGGCGGGCACGCCGGTGACGGTGGTGACGGCCGCGGTGGACGAGCGGCTCAACGAGCACGGCTACATCGTGCCGGGGCTGGGCGACGCGGGCGACCGCATGTACGGCTCCGCGGAGTAGCCGTCCGGCGGTTTCGGCGGCAGCGCCCGGTGACCCGGTTGCCGGGGCTCCGCCCCGGCCCCCCCGGACCGGGTTCAGTTCAGCACTTGGCGGGCGCGGGCGCGGGGTTGGCCAGCAGGGCCAGCGCCTTGTCCGCGTCCTCCTTCGTGTTCAGCTCCTTGAAGGCGTCGCCCAGGATCAGGTCGATGTCCGCGGTCTCGCGGGCGTCGGTCTGCTGGGTGGTGCCGGCGAGCTGGGTGCCGAGTACGGAGACGGCGGCCTTGTCGGTGGCCGGGGAGCTCAGCAGTATCCCGGTGCCGGGCACCTTCTTGTCGAAGTCCGCCGGGGCGTTGCCGACCTTGCCGATGACGAAGCCGCGTTTTTGCAGTTCGTCGCCGACGGCCTTGGCGAGGCCGGCCCGCGGGGTCGCGTTGTAGACGTTGACGGTGATGTCGCCCGGCAGCGGGAGGACGACCGCGGGGCTCGGGGAGGCGGCGGCGGGGGCGCCCTTGGCCGCGGCGTCGGCGCCCTTCGTCGGACAGTCCTTGGCGCCCGCAGCCGTATTCCGTTTGGGGCCGTCGCCCTGGAACACGTCGATGAGCTGCAGGGCCCCGTAGCCGAGCAGGGCGAGCGCGAGGACCGAGCCGAGCACGGCGAGGACGATCCGACGAGGGCTCCGCTTACGGCTCATGCGAGGGTAAGCGGCTCCCGTGACGCGGTACTTTCCGCCCATGCCGGGGGGAGTGAGCATGCTCATGGGCGCAGCGTAGTGCCGCCCGGGGGCGATGCCCACTAAATGATCTGCTGATAGGTCAATCGAGACCCGAAAGGCGCAATCCGCCCGAAGCGTGTCAGGCGGCGCCGATCCGTTTCAGGACCGGCGTCAGTCCATTTCGAGGACGCGCGCGTGCAGTACCTGGCGCTGCTGGAGGGCCGCGCGCACGGCGCGGTGCAGTCCGTCCTCCAGGTAGAGGTCGCCCCGCCACTTCACGACGTGGGCGAAGAGGTCGCCGTAGAAGGTGGAGTCCTCGGCGAGCAGGGTTTCCAGGTCCAGCTGGCCCTTGGTCGTCACCAGCTGGTCGAGCCGGACCGGGCGCGGCGCGACGTCCGCCCACTGCCGGGTGGTTTCCCTGCCGTGGTCGGGGTACGGCCGTCCGCTTCCGATGCGCTTGAAGATCACACGGAAAGCCTACCGGGCCGGTGCCTGCGGGCGCAGCCTCGCTGCGTTGGTGCAAAAGTGGCAAACAGGCCTATTTCTGGAGTGATGCATGAGCGAGAGCACCGACGCCGCCGTCTCGACGGACCGGGCCGAGCAGGCGGGCCCGGCCGCAGAGATCGCCGCCGGGTACGCCTTCTGGGGCCCCGCGCTCGACCTGGGGGCACTCCTCTGGGACGGCGCCTGCCTGCCCGAACGGCAGGTCCGCATCCCCCTGTCGATGCTGGGCCGGCACGGCCTCGTCGCGGGCGCCACCGGCACCGGCAAGACCAAGACGCTCCAGCTGATCGCCGAACAGCTGTCGGCGGCCGGTGTCCCCGTCTTCCTCGCGGACATCAAGGGAGACGTTTCGGGGATCTCCGCGCCGGGCACGCCGGGCGAGAAGGTCGCGGAACGGGCCCGGGACGTGGCCCAGCGGTGGGAGCCCACCGGATACCCGAGCGAGTTCTACTCGCTCGGCGGCATCGGCCCCGGAATCCCGATCCGCTCCACCGTCACCAGCTTCGGCCCGGTCCTGATGTCGAAGGTGCTCCAGCTCAACCAGACGCAGGAGCAGTCGCTCGGCCTGATCTTCCACTACGCCGACGCCAAGGGCCTGGAGCTGATCGACCTCAAGGACCTGCGCGCGGTCGTCGCCTTCCTCGTCTCCGACAAGGGAAAAGCCGAACTCAAGGGCATCGGCGGACTGTCCACCGTGACCGCCGGAGTGATCCTGCGGGCATTGACGGCCTTCGAGCAGCAGGGCGCGTCGGAGTTCTTCGGCGAGCCCGAGTTCGACACCGGCGAATTCCTCCGCACGGCCGCCGACGGGCGCGGAACGGTCTCCGTACTGGAGCTTGCGGCCGTCCAGGACAAGCCGCAGCTCTTCTCCACCTTCCTGATGTGGCTGCTCGCCGACCTCTACAACGACCTGCCGGAGGTCGGCGACCTGGAGAAGCCCAAGCTCGTCTTCTTCCTCGACGAGGCCCACCTGCTCTTCAACGGTGCCTCCAAGGCCTTCCTCGAATCCATCACCCAGACGGTCCGCCTCATCCGCTCCAAGGGCGTCGGCGTCTTCTTCGTGACCCAGACCCCCAAGGACGTACCGGCCGACGTGCTCGCCCAGCTCGGCAACCGGGTGCAGCACGCGCTGCGCGCCTTCACCCCCGACGACGCGAAGGCGCTGAAGGCGACCGTGAAGACCTTCCCCCACTCCCAGTACGACCTGGAGGAGCTGCTCACCGGGCTGGGCACCGGCGAGGCCGTCATCACCGTGCTCAGCGAGAAGGGCGCCCCCACCCCGGTCGCCGCGACCCGGCTGCGCGCCCCGCAGTCGCTGATGGGGCCGATCGAAGCAGGCGCGCTGGAGCAGGCCGTGAAGTCCTCACTGCTGTACTCGCGCTACGCGGAGCCGGTCGACCGCGAGTCGGCGTACGAGAAGATCAGCGCCGAGCAGGCCGCCGCCGAGGCGGAAGCGGAGGCGGCCGCGGCGGCCGCCGCGGCGGAGAAGCAGGCCAAGGACGCCGAGAAGGAGGCGGCGCGGGCCGCGCGCAGCGCCCCGAAGCCGGACCCCTCGCTGGCCGAACAGGTGGTGGGCAGCGGGCTGTTCCGCTCGCTGGCCCGGTCGATCGGGACCCAACTCGGCCGGGAGATCTCCCGCTCGATCTTCGGGACGGCCCGCCGGCGGCGGTGACCGTCGGAGTGACATCTTCGAGGCGGAGTCGAGCGAACCGATTGCCGCTCCCCCGGTCCGCGCTGACAGACTCGTCGTATGCGGACCGAACTGATCGACACCACCTCCAGCAAGGTCAACCGGGCCCTGCTCGAAGCCCGCCGGGCCATAGGCAGCCCCACCATGGGGTTGGTGCTGACCCTCGTGGTCGTCACCGACGAGGAGAACGCGTACGACGCCGTGCGCGCGGCCTCGGAGGCCTCCCGGGAGCACCCGTGCCGAATCATCGCGGTGATCAAGCGGGTCTCGCGCGGCCCGCTCACGCTCCGGGCGACCAGGATGGACGCCGAGCTGCGCGTCGGCACCGACGCCGGGACCGGGGAGATCGTGCTGCTGCGCCTGCTCGGCGCGCTCACCGAGCACACCGCTTCGGTCGTGCTGCCGCTGCTCGTGCCGGACGCGCCCGTGGTGGCGTGGTGGCCGGCCGACGCCCCCGCCGACCTGGCCGCGGACCCGCTGGGCGCGCTCGCGCAGCGCCGGATCACCGACGCGGCGGCCGCCACGGACCCGGTGGCCGTGCTCGACGAGCGGGCCGCCGGCTACCACCCCGGCGACACCGACCTGGCCTGGACCCGACTGACCCAGTGGCGGGCGCTGCTGGCCGCCGCCCTCGACCAGAAGCCGCTGCCGGTGACGGGCGCGACGGTGGAGAGCGAGGCCGACAACGTGAGCGCCGAGCTGCTGGCGCGCTGGCTGGAGGACCGGCTCGGGGTCCCGGTGGACCGGGTGGAGAGCCCCGGCCCGGTGATCACCCGGGTCAGCCTGCGGACCACGGGCGGCGAGATCCGGGTGGACCGCCCCGCGGGCGCGCTGGCCACCCTGGTCCTGCCGGGGAGCGTCGACCGCAAGGTGGCCCTGAAGATCCGCAGCAACGCCGAGCTCATCTCGGAGGAGCTGCGCCGCCTCGACGCCGACGTGGTCTACGGCTCCGCGCTGCGGCGGCGGCCGCTCCAGGCGGCGCTCTCCGCGTAGTGGTTGTCGTAGGTCGACGAGCTGTCCTTGATGTCCTGGACGGTGGCCTCGCCCGCGTGGACCCGGCCGAGGAGCCGGTAGTAGTCGAAGCGGCCCATGCCGGGGGTGAAGCCGACGAAGACGCTCGCCGTGTGGCCGGGGGCGGGGGCGAAGGCGTGCTTGACGCCCGGCGGGACCGCGATGAAGTCGCCGGCGGCGAGGGTGTGGACCTCATCGCCGACGAGCAGGTCGAGCCGGCCCGCGGTGACGTGGAAGAACTCGGTGGCCTTGGTGTGGAAGTGCACAGGGGCCCCGGCGGCGCCCTCGTCGAAGGTGGCGGTGTTGCAGGTGAGCTCGGCGGTGTCCGTGAGCAGCGTGATGAGGCTGCCGGGGGCGTCCTGGACGGCTTCGGCGGTGGCGGCGCGGGTCGGGATCTCTGTCATGTCCCCCAATCTACGGCCGGGATAGACCGATATCAGGGGTCAATCGAGGGCGTGTCAGACCGGTCAATTCGCCGGGCCCCCGGACCTTAGGGGGAGGCCTTGGCGGCCTTGGCCGCGGCCTTCATCTCCTGCTTGTGCGCCCGCACCTTGGCGAGCGACTCCGGGCCGGTGATGTCCGCCGCCGAGCGGTAGACGTTCGCCTGCCCGTACCCGCCCGCGGCCTCCCGCCAGCCCTTCGGCCGCACCCCCAGCCGCTTGCCGAGCAGGGCGAGGAAGATCTGCGCCTTCTGCTCCCCGAAACCCGGCAGCGCCTTGAGCCGCTTCAGCAGCTCCACGCCCGTCCCCGCGTCGGCCCAGACGGCCGCCGCGTCCCCCTCGTAGTGCTCGACCAGGTACGCGCACAGCTGCTGGATGCGCTTCGCCATCGACCCCGGGTAGCGGTGCACGGCCGGCTTCTCGGAGAGCAGCGCGGCGAACGCCTCGGGGTCGTACGCGGCGATCGCGTGCGCGTCCAGATCGTCGGCGCCGAGCCGCTGGGCGATCGTCCAGGGCCCCGAGAACGCCCACTCCATCGGCACCTGCTGGTCCAGCAGCATCCCGACGAGCGCGGCGAGCGGGCTCCGGCCGAGCAGCGCGTCGGCCTCCGGCTGCTGGGCGAGCCGGATGGTGATGTGGTTGTCCATGGCTCCAGGGTCCCGCGCGGAGGCGCTTCCCGCGCGGTTGTCAGACCTCGCGCCTAGCGTGGTTCGTGCAGTCGAACCAGTCGCAGAGCAACAGAACAGAGCAACAGAACAGTCGTGCAGTCGTGCAGTCGTAGAGCCAAGGAGTCGATCGATCATGGTTGAGTTCACCGAAGGCGCACCGTGCTGGGTGGACGCGATGTTCGCCGATGTGGAGGGCGCCAAGTCCTTCTACGGCGATGTACTGGGCTGGACCTTCGGCGAGGCCAGCAGCGAGTACGGCAATTACACGCAGGCCTACTCCGACGGCAAGGCCGTCGCCGCCGTCGTCCCGCCGATGCCGGGGGTCGAAGCGCCCTCGCAGTGGTGTCTGTACTTCGCCTCGCCCGACGCGGCGGCCACCGCCCAGAAGGTCACGTCGGCCGGCGGCGAGGTGCTGATGGGCCCGATGCAGGTCGGCACGTTCGGCACCATGCTGATCGCGAAGGAGCCGAGCGGGGCGGTCTTCGGGGTCTGGCAGCCGGGTGACCACAAGGGCTTCGAGAAGCAGGGCGAGAACGGCTCGTACGCCTGGGCGGAGGTCTTCACCCGGGACGCGGCCAAGTCGGACGCGTTCCTGCCGAAGGTCTTCCCGTACGGCTCCCAGCAGATGGAACCGGGCGACGAGGGCATGGACTACAAGGTCTTCAGCGTCGGCGGCCCCGAGAACCCGGTACTGGGCCGGATGCCGATGGGCGACGAGTTCCCGCCGGAGATCCCGTCCTACATCCAGATCTACTTCTCCGTCCCGAACTGCGACGACGCGGTCGCGAAGGTCCAGGCGCTCGGCGGGAAGCTGCACTTCGGCCCGATGGACAGCCCCTTCGGGCGGTTCGCGGCCGTGGGTGACCCGCAGGGGGCGGCCTTCGCGGTGATCGACACGGCGACGACGGTCGGTGAGATGCCGAAGTTCGACTGACCGCCAAGGTGCCCGCACGGACGAGTGCCCGTGCGGACAAGTGCCCGTGCGGACAAGTGCCCGTGCAGACGAGTGCCCGTGCAGACGAGTGCCCGTGCCCCTGCCGGTGATACACGCCAGGGGCACGGGGGTGTGGGGGGCCTGCGTCAGCGGTCGACGGGGCGCGCGACGGCCGGCCCGTAGGCGAACCAGGCCGCAGGGTGCGCGGGATGGACCAGCAGCGGAGCCGGCCAGAACGGGGACGGGGCGAGCAGGACGTACCCGTACGGGGGCAGCGGATAGGAGCTGCTCTGCGGAGCTGCGGCCTGCGCGGGGGCGCAGGTGATGAGGGCGGAGCTGAAGGCGAGTGCCGCGGCGGCGGCGATGTTCTTGATCACGGGTGGAGGAATATCGGCCGGGGGGCTGCGCCGAACAGGTTTCTGAGCCCGTCTTCACCCGTATGCAGGAGCCGTTTCACCGCAGAAACGAAGCTTCAGCCGCGGACCATCGACATCAGCAGCTCGTGGGTCTCGGCGTCGGCGGCCGCGACGAGTCCGCGGCCGGCTGGCCCGGCCTCCCCGACGGGCACGCCGTCGATCCCGGTGACCACGCAGCCGGCGGCCCGGCACAGCGCGATGCCCGCGGCGAAGTGCACGCTCCCGGAGAGGTCGCCGCCGTCGGTGACGTACGCGGCCCGCTTGCCTGCGGCGACCCACGCCAACGCCAGCGTCGTGGACACGACGCGCGGCCGGAAGCGCTCGACGAACACGGGGTGGGCCAGCAGGTCGACGGCCCGGAAACCGGGGGCGCCGGGGAACGGCGGATCCAGGTTGACGTCCACCAGCCGCGTGGCGGAGGTGGGCGCCGTCCGCGCATCGGCGGCCCCCTCGTGCCGTACCCAGGTGCTCTCGCCGTCGGTGAAGAAGACCTCGCCGCTGAACGGGTCGGCCACGGCCGCCGCCCCGTCGCGCAGCGCCACGTTGACGGCCACCAGCATGTTGCCGACGGCGTAGTTCAGCGTGCCGCACAGGGGATCCACCAACCACTGCCGCGCAGCCTCGGCGGCGCCCTGCTGCCCGCCCTCCTCGCCGAGCACCGCGTCATCGGGGCGCGCGGCCCGGATGACGCCGAGGATCGCCTTCTCGGCCTCGACGTCGGCGGCGGTGGCGAAGTCCCCGGCGCCCTTCTCGATACGGTCGAGCCGCTCGCCGTACATGCCGCGCACGACGTCCGCTCCGGCCCGGGCCGCCGCTATCGCGACCCCGGCATCGTCAAGATCCGCATATGAGTTGATCACGCCGCACCCTACTTCGACGGGCGACGTCGCGGGGTCAAGCGGCATCGGCGCGATCGTCCTCCCCGTGGTCCCCGCAGTTCCCGCATCTGCCCCGGGTCGGGCTGCGGAAGGCGCGGTCGCACGTGTCGCAGGTCTGGAACGGGTCCGGCGGCACGTGGGCCTGCCCGCGGTAGGCCGGCCCGAGCGCCGGCGGGAGTTGGACGGCGAGGCGGTGGGCGATCAGCCCGGCCGGATTGCGGGGGCGGTGTCGGCGGGAGCAGAAGCGGTCGTGAATCGTCCAGCGTGGGTGCCGGGCATGGGTTCGTGGATCGAATGAGTGACCTTTCAGGCAGGGTGTCGTTGATCGGATGACAGCACCGGCGACAGGGAGGGCGAGTCTTGAGTCGGAAGCTGCTCCTCACTGAGGGGCAGACCACACGAACCGCTTGCGCCCGTGGCCTGCTTCGGACGGGCGTGGATGAGAAGACCGGTGAATTGCTCACTGTCTCCCTGCTGGCGGAGCGAGTCGGCTGGGCAGCCGACTTGGCGTCTGCCATGGCTGCCGACTTGCTGACCGCGCACTGGAACGCCGCCGATGTGGAAAGGCTGGCATCCGGGGAGGACGCGACCAGGCGGAAGCTGCCGTCGAACGCGTGGATGGCGCTGCGCCGTCTGGGCTGGAGTGTTGCGCCGCCGGAGGGTGTTCGCATCAATGACCGGATCGTCCGCATGGCGCAGGAGCAGGCCGGGCGTTTGCTGCGGTCGGCGAAGTGGCGTCATGACGTGACCGTCGGAGTACTCGCAGCCTTGCCGGCCGAGCCGGCCAGACGTACGGGCCTGGAGTGGGACGCAGTTCGGGCGGCGGTGCCGAGCGGGCAGCATCTGCCGTCCAGCGTCGTCAACTCCCGTACCCGCCAGATCGCCGCGTTCATCAAGAAGCACGACCGGATGCCCGTCGGTGTGTTCGAGTTGGAGAGCGCGCCGACGGTAGCGCGGATGCTGCTGCTGTCGGCCTGCGACGCGCAGCAGGCCACCATCGAACGGACTGATGAGCCGGGCCGTGCGCTCTTGCGCTTGCAGCTCCCCACCCGGTCCGACCCGCGGTCCTACCGGGACTGGACGTGGGTGTCCTGCCCCATCAATCTCCCGCCCACCATCCCCGCAGGCGCCGTGCTGCACCTGCCCACCCTCCGCACGCACCAAGGCCGCGTCCGTGCCGAGCTCGCCTACACCCACACAGGGCCGAAGACTGCCCGCACCGGGCACACGGTCGCTTTGGGTGTGGACTGGGGGCTGAACACCCTGCTCAGCGCGGGTGCGGCCCGGCTGCACGACGACGGGCGGATCAGCACCCTCGGGGCCGGGGCCATGTTCCGGACGGCCGGAGTCCTCGCCAAGCAGCACCGGCTGCGCCGCCAGGGCGAGCACCTGCATGCCAAGGCCCACCACTACCAACTGCTTGTCGGTGGTGACGAGCAGCACGCGCTGGCCGGCAAGCTCGCCGTGCTGAGTGACGAATGCGCGTACGTGTCCGCGCGCCGGTCGAATCTGAATGATGCTTTGGCGTGGGCCGCCGCCAGGTGGGCAGTGGATCAAGCCATCGAGGCCGGGGCGAGCGTCATCTACGTCGAGGACCTCCGTTCGATGGAAGCATGCGGCATGGGCCGCACCATGAACACGCGACTCTCCCAGCAGGTACGTGGGCGGATCGTCGACCGAATGCGGCATCTGGCCGCAGAGACGGGTATCGCCGTGGTCACCGTCCCGGCGCGCAACACCTCCAAGCATTGCCCCCGCTGCCTCACACCGCTACGGCACCGCAAAGCCCCCGACCGGCCCACTGTCCCCGGCTGGAAATGGGCCATCTGCCCGAACTGCTCCTGGCAGGGAGACCGTGACCAGGGTGCCTGGCAGCGCATCGCAGCACGCGGCCTGACCCACCAGGGCAAAACGGGGTGCGACCGCACCAGCGGAGTCATGACCATCCGCACGATCGTCGACACCCTTGAAGCAGGCGCGGTAATCACACCGATTCCGCCGAAGACCAGCCAGACGGATCGGTCCAAGACCGGCTCGACACGGCGACAGACAGCACGCCCCGCGCCCAGGCGACGTAGGGCACCCTCCCCCACCAGTCCGCAAGGACTGGCGGGACAGCGTCCGGAGGGACACGCTCACACGGACCGGAGACGGCTGCCCCGCGCAGCCCACCGGCACCAGGACGTGACGGCGATCAGCACACCCAGCAGCGGCCGACACCGGCCACGAGGAGCAGCACTGGGCGCGGGATTCCACCGCCACGCCCACGCCACCCCTCCACGATGGGAAGCTCCCCTGCCAGGGCCTGTGTCTGACATGGGATCACTAAGTTGATCAGAGACGCTGGAGGGGTAGGGCTGGGTTCTTTCTCATCCGTACTGCGGAGCAAAAAGAAAGATCGTGGATCGCCGCAACGTGACGAACCGCGATCCGGTGGCTGCCATCACATTCCGTCCTGTCACATCCTGGGAAGCTGCGGTGTCTTGGATGTTGTAGCCACCGATCAACGGCAGAGGAGAAGACCATGGGACCCCGACTGAACGTCTTCGGTAACGAGACCGCGGGCAAGCTGATGAAGCACTTCGCCGCGGCGGGCAAGGACATCAAGGAGTCGCCGCTTCCGATCGCGACGCAGGAACTGGTGGCGCTGCGCGTGAGCCAGGTCAACGGCTGTGGATTCTGTGTGGACATGCACAGCAAGGACGCGATCGCCCGCGGTGAGACCTCCGTACGCCTCCACATGGTCGCGGCATGGCGCGAGGCCACGGTGTTCACCGAGGCCGAGCGGGCCGCGCTGGAGCTGGCGGAGCAGGGCACCCGCATCGCGGACGGCGCCGGAGGTGTCCCGGACGAGGTGTGGGCGAATGCCGCCAAGCACTTCGACGAGGATCAGCTGGTCGCGCTGATGACCCTGATAGCCCTCATGAACACCTTCAACCGGCTGAACGTCATGCTCCAGATGCCGGCCGGCGAGTACCAGCCGGGCCAGTTCGGCTGACCGGGCCGCCTTCCGTTCCCGTATGCCGGGGCCCCATTTCGCGGGCCCCGGCGACCGTCTCGATGGGTTCCCGGGAATTGCGCTCCTTTTTCGAGAATGTCGAATGTCCGATCTGTGTCGGCGTGCTCGAAATCGCCGGCGAATGCACGACTGTGAATCTCCCCGTCCGTTGACCCGGTGTACGGGGGCGGTGGATGATGAGTGAACGTTTCTGCGGGTTTCGCGTGCGCCCGACTGTCGCTGGGGGAACAAGACGTTTACCAGTCGTGCGGCGCCGCACCTCGTGGGACTCCACTCCGCCTCTTCGTGAAGGAAACCCTTCTGGTGCGTCCCACACGCGCGACGGTCCTGCTGACCGCAGGTCTCGTCGCCCTTCTCGGTGTGCCGGCCGGTGCCGCGGCCGCCGCCGAGACCCCGGCCAACCTCTACGTGAACAACGCCGAAGATTCCAACTGCTCCGACGGCGGATCCGGTTCACCTGCGGTGCCGTTCTGCACGATCTCGGCGGCGGCGAAGGTCGTCAAACCCGGCCAGACCGTGCGGATCAAGACATGGGCGACGTATGACGAGAACGTCACCATCGACCGCTCCGGGGAGCCGGGCAAGCCGATCACCCTCACTGCCGACACGGAGGACTTCTCCTCCGCGGCGTACCTGGGGCGCGGCAAGGGCCTGACCATCAGCGGAGCCTCCCACGTGGTGGTCCGCGGGCTGCAGAGCCACGGCGGCATCAAGGTCAACCGCTCGAACGGTGTCGAACTGGATCGGATCCACGCCTCGAATCCCGGCTTCGACGGCCTCGTGGTCGGTGACGGAAGCGCGAACGTGCGAGTCACCCGGAGCGGCTTGATCGGTGCCCGGATCGAGGGCGGTGCCCAAGGCACCGTGCTGAGCCGGAATGAGATCAACAACGGATCCGGGTCGGCCTCCAAGGTGCTGGACGCCCCTGGCACCGTCATTACCAACAACACCTTCACCAGCAGCTGTGCGGCGGCCATCTCGGTCAGCGGTGGCTCGTCCGGCTCCGCACTGTTCAACAATGTGCTCTCCACCTGGCCCAACAACCGCTGCGAGCCGGCCGCACCCCGCCAGGGAATCGCGGTGTCGGCGAGCGCGACGGAGGGCACCCGCGCCGACTACAACCTGATCACCGGCCCCGAGACCGAGCTGACGCTGTACTCGTGGGCCGGCGCCGATTACCAGACGCCGGCGGCATTCAAGGCCGCCACGGGCCAGGGCGCACACGACATCCTGGCCGCGTTCGATGACGTCGGACCGAAGGACGGTTCCCCGACCATCGACTCCGGCGACCCGACGGCGCCCGGAGTGTTGCCCACCGACAAGCGCGGCAAGCCGACCGCAGATGACCCGCGGGTTCCCAACACCGGCAAGGACGGCGGTTACGTCGACCGAGGTGCCTGGGAAACCCAGGATGTGCTGAAGTCCGTCCGGCTGGATCTCGACCAGGCCTGGGCGCCGGTCGGTACGCCGGTGAAGGCGAAGGCGACTCCGGACGACCTCTGGCCGGCCGCGCTCACCTACCGGTTCGACTTCGGCGACGGGACGGCCCCGGTCGTCACCAAGGCGCTCACCGCCGAGCACGTCTACAGCGCGCCGTGCGACTGCGCGGTCACGGTGACGGCGGTCAACGGGATCGGGGAGACGGTCTCCGACAGCCGGTCGACCAAGGTCACCGCACCCGGTCCGCTGACGGCGAGCTTCACCGCCACGCTGGCGCTGCCGACCTCCACGAGCCCCATAGGAGGCCCCTCTCCGCTGACCGTGGACATCGACGCCGCAAGTACTGCGGCGCCGTGGCCCCTGGCGAGCTCGGCCGTGGACTTCGGTGACGGCAAGTCCGCGTCGCACGAGGGTGGCATGGGCTACTTCGCCCACGTCTACAGCCTGCCCGGCGAGTACAAGGTGACCCTCACCCTCAAGGACGTGAAGGGAGCGACGTCCACGGCCACCCGAACCGTGCGCGTGGACTACGCGCCGTCCGGATACATCGCCAGTGAGCCCTTCCGCCTGCTGGACACCCGCACCAACAACACCCCTGTCCAGGGCAACTACGCCCGGTCCGTGGACCTGCCGGTCGGCACCCGCATTCGGGGTCACGAACTCTCGGGCGGTATGGCCTCGGTCGTCCTCAACGTGACCGTCACCGACGCCACTCAGGACGCCTACCTCAACGTCTGGCCCTCCGGGCAGCCGCGACCGGCCACCTCGAACCTCAACATCCGTGCGGGCGGCACCTCGTCCAACACGATCACCGTCCCCGTAGGCCCCGACGGCAGGGTCAACGCCCAACTGAACGCCGGCCAGGCTTCGCTCATCGTCGACTTCGTCGGCTACTACCAGCCCAACGTCGGGCAGAAGTTCAGCCCGATCAACCCGAGCCGGCTCGCCGACACCCGTGAGGCCGGCGGTGCCCTCGGCGGCGGGCAGACCCGTACGGTCAAGGTCGCGGGGGTGGCCGGGATCCCGGCCGACGCGAGCGCCGTCGCGCTGAACCTGACCAGCACCGGGACGACGTCCGACACCTACGTCGTCGCCTACCCGGACCCGGCGAAGCGGCCCCTGGCCTCGAACCTGAACCCCGAGCCCGGCAAGAACAAGGCCAACCAGGTCATCGTCCCGGTCGGCCCGAACGGCACGATCACCCTGTACAACCACTGGGGTTCCACGGACCTGGTGGTGGATGCCGTGGGCTTCTACGGCAAGGAGGGCAAGGCCCTCTTCACGCCGGTCGTCCCGAAGCGCCTCGCCGACACGCGGAACACGGTCAAGCTCGCGCCCGGTGCGACGTCGACCGTGGCCGGGGTGCCGGCGGGCGCGGTGGGCGCCGTGCTGAACGTGACGGCGACCGAGAGCACCAGCCCCGGTTTCCTCACCGTCTACGGGTACGGGGGCGAGCGCCCGTGGGCGTCCAGCCTCAACACCCACCCGGGGCTGAACGTGCCCAACCACGTCATGACTCCGGTCGGGCAGGGCAAGCTCAGCATCTTCAACAGCGTGAACGGCCCCAACCACGTGATCACCGACCTGCTCGGTTACTTCACCCAGGGCTGATGTCCGTCCGAGCCCCGGCCTCCGCACACGCGCGGAGGCCGGGGCTCAGTGCCGTCCCGCGCCGGAGCGGTGCAGGTCGCGCAGGAGGGCGATCTCCGAACCGTGGTGCAGCAGTTCCTGGTTGACCCACCAGGCGATGTCGATGAAGGGCTCCTCCGCGTCGCTGCCGTGCGGGTACGTGCAGTACCCGACGGTGTCCAGCGCGGCCTCGTCGACGCTCAGCAGCGCCTCGCGCCAGGCCTTCGCGGCGGTGTCGAAGCCGGTTACCGCGCCCGCGACGTCGCCCTCGACCCGGTAGTCGTTCCGGGTTCGGGTGCGCGTGCCGGCCGTGTGGTTGGCGCGCAGGGTCATCATCTCGGTGAGGTGGCTCAGGCGCCACGCGATGGTGGTGAACGGCGGCGGCCAGGGGTGCGGGTACGTCGCCGCGTCGCGCCCCCAGTCGCCCGCGCCGGCGAGGAGGGTGGCCCGGGGGCCGGGGCCGTCCGCGCGCCGTCGTACGGACCAGCAGTCGGCGACCGGCTCCCAGAAGTACTCCTCGTCCGTCATGGGGCCGACCTCGGTGTCCGAGCCGTCGCCGCTGTCCATGACGGGTCCGGTCATACGGTCGGCGAGGCGCCGGTGGGCGAAGTCGAACTGTGCCAGCAGGGGGGCAAGGCGGGGTGGGATCACGGGAAGGCTCCTGTCATACGTCGAAAGGTCGAAAGTTCACCAGGGCGGTGTTCCCGTCCTCCTCGTACCGCACGTCGATGTCGATCGCCTCCGCGCCGCCGGCCGCCGACGGCTCCAACTCGATGTGGGCGCAGGCGTCGACGGTGTCGGGGTGGCAGAAGTCCGACCCGAGGGTGGTGCCGGGGTAGGCGGTGGCCAGCCAGGCGTCGAGGTCGGGGCGGGCGATGCGGAATTCGACGTCGTAGCTCGTGTCCAGCCAGGTCATGACCTCGCACGTCGCGTCACGCGCGCCGGGCGGCAGCCCGCTCTGGTCCGCGTAGCGCATGGCCTCCGTGCAGGAGGCGGGCTTCCGGGTCGAGAGGGGGTCGGCGCTGTTCCCCAGATCGGTGACGGCCTTCCAGGACAGCCAAGCCAGCGGCAATGCCAGCGCTGCGACCAGTACCCAAGCCCGTTTCATGCCTGCGAGGTTAATAAACGGCGGTTACCAGCCGAGCGGGTGGTTCCTGTTGGCGGATGCGACGGGTTGAACGCAAGTCAACTCGGGGGTCATTACGGTCCATCACGTGCGGTTCCCACCGGTCCCGCACGAAGCCGATAGGTAAGAGGTCGAACTTCTCATGAGCCTGAGCATCCGCAACCAGATCGCCGGCACCGTCACCGCCGTCACCGCAGGTGAGGCCATGGCGACGGTCAAGGTCCGGCTGGATGGCGGCCAGGACATCACCGCCGCCATCACCGCCGACGCCGTCAAGGACCTGGGCCTGGCCGAGGGGGTCGCCGTCAAGGCGCTCGTCAAGGCCACCGAGGTCGCCCTGGCCACCGGGCCGGTGGACGGCATCTCCATTCGCAACCAGATCGCCGGCACCGTCGCCGACGTGGCCGTCGGCCCCGCGATGGCCTCCGTCAAGGTCGACGTGAACGGTGGCGGGCTGACCGCCGCGATCACCGCCGACGCCGTCGAGGCGCTCGGCCTGGCCGCCGGGTCCTCCGTGGTCGCGCTGATCAAGTCGACCGAGATCTCGCTCGCCACTGCCTGAGTCCGCCCCTACGAGCCCAGGCTCGGCGGGGACAGGGCGCCGAACCACACGTGGGTGACCGCGCTGACGTACCGCGCCCCGCAGCGGTCCGTGGGGACCACCAGTTGGGAGCCCGACTCGTCGAGGTCCGCCCCGTCGAGTCGGGTGGCCAGCAGGACCGGGTTGCCCGCGAAGTCGCCGTCGAGTTCCGCCCAGGACAGGACGGTGTGGTGGCCGTCGCCGCCGCTGATGGCGAGCATGAAGCGGCTGCGGTCCTTGCGTCTCCCGACGTCGAACGCCGGGCCCGCGTCCAGGATCACGTCGCGGAGCAACGCGCCCTCGAACACGTGGTGTTGCGGCCCGTTCGTCGCGCAGTCGAACGTGACCGCCGAGCGGTGCTGCTCCCATGCGTGCAGGTCCGCGACGCCGAGGGTCGCCGGGTGGTCCAGGTCTCCGTGCAGGATCAGTTTGGCCATGGGTCCGTCATGCCCGGAACGGGTTGGATCAGAACCTCATCTGCAAGGTTTGTGCAATGGTATGGGTTGCAGATCGCGTTCTATTGTGTGTTCTCGCCTGGCATCTTCTGTTGTGAGTCGGTGAAGAAGAGGTCGGCGTGCGCGGCGGCCCACTGGGCGAAGGTGCGCGGCGGGCGGCCGAGGACGCGCTCGACGGTCGGGGTCACCTCGGCCACCGTGGCGGGGACCGTCGCCCACATGTCCAACATGAAGGCGATGCCCTCCTCCGGCCAACCGTCGGCCCGCCACTGGCTGCGCGCCTGATCGTCGGTCAGCGCGGTGAAGCGGAGGTCCCGGCCGGTGGCCCGCGCGATGGCCGCGACCTTGTCCGCCGGGGTGAGCGCCTCCGGGCCCGTGACGACGTGGCGCCGGCCGGCATGGCCGCCCCTGGTCAGTACGGTCGCGATGACGTCGGCGACGTCGCGCTCGTCGGTCGAAGCCGTCCGACGGCTCGCGTACGGCTCGCGGACCTCGGCCGTGGCACGGATGGCGTCGGCCCAACCGAGGGTGTTGGCCATGTAGTCGATCGGCCAGATGAAGGTCCATTCCAGGGCGCTGTCGCGGACCGCTCGGCCCAGGCCGTCATCGGAGCCTTCGTCGCCTTCCGCGAGGACCGTGATCCGACGTACCCCCGCCGCCTCGGCCATGGCGGTGATCTCCGGCCCGGTCCGCAGCGGGGCGTGGTCCTGCCCGGTCGCACCGATCAGGTGCACGGCGTGGACGCCGGCCAGGGCCGCCGCCAGGGTCCGCGGCTCGGTCAGGTCCCCGACGGCCGGCTCGACACCGGCGGGCATCGCGGCCGCCGCGGCCGGGGTACGGGTCAGTGCGCGGACCTGCCGGCCGTCCCGCAGGAGTCGGTCGACCACGTGGCGCCCCAGCGTTCCCGTCGCACCCGTCACCAGAATCGTCATACGCGGACCGTAGGCGGGATGTAGGTCGGATCCCGGCCGCGTTCGAGGTCCCGAAAAGAAATTTCGGCGGCCTGTCACACACGCGTCGTGCGGCGGGTCAGAGGAGTGAAGCAGGCGGGAAACCTGACCGGAGCGAGCATCGCGCCGGCGCCCGTCTCCAGGGGAGCTCAGATGTCCACCACCGCCGTTGTTTTCGCTCTGGTCGGCGCGCTGATGGTCGGTTTCTCGGCCTACTCGGTGTTCGCCAAGGCCGAGTTCGTCGTCGGGCCGCTGGCCGAGTACGGGGTCCCGCGCGCGTGGTGGACCTGGCTGGGGGTCGCCAAGGCGGCCGGGGCGGTGGGCCTCGTGGTCGGGCTGTTCGTGCCGGTCATCGGCGTCGCCGCGGCCATCGGGATCGCCCTCTACTTCGCGGGGGCCGTGATCACGACCTTCCGGGCGAAGGCGTACGCGCACGCCGTCTTCCCGATCGTGTACGCGGCCCCCGCGGTCGTCGCCCTGGCGCTCGGGTTCAGCGGCTGAGCGCCGCCGGTTCGTCCTCGTCGCGGAAGGGTGCGAAACCTCGGTTGTCCTTGCAGCCGAGGTTTTCGTACGTGTTGACCTTGGTGACCGGGTCGGTGCCGATCAGGTGGATCTTGCAGGCCTGCTTGATGAAGCGGCCCTCGACCCCGCCGGGGAAGTCGATCTCCTTGTTCCACAGGTACGGCGACTCGTAGTGGTTGGCCCAGGCGGTGGAGTTCACGTCGATGCCGCCCGGGGCCTCGATCTCGTAGACCCAGCCCGTCTTGGCGCTGCCGTAGGTGGCGAACTTCTCGGCCACCCACTTCTCGCAGCTGGTGCTGAGGTGCGCGCTGGTCTGGCCGCCGCCCTTGACGATGTACTCGGCGAGCGGGGTCAACTGGTCGCCGCGCGGCGTGAATCCGGTCTGGAAGAGCTCCTCGACGTTCTCCCGGGTGTCGCCGCGCCACAGGGTGTTGTCGTCCGCGCGCCAGTGCCAGTTCTCGGACTTCGCGGCGGCCTCGACGGCGTAGGCGATGAACGGGTTGGTGGTGGTGCTGAACCAGTCCCACGCGTCGAACTCGGCGACGGGGCCGCAGGGGCCGGTGTCGGGGGCGGGCGCCGGCCGCGCGGACGCGGCCGAGGCGGGGGCGATGGCGGCGGCGGAGGCGAGCGAGGCGGCGGCGAGGACCTGCAGAGCGGCCTTCAGCATGGTGAGTGCCCATCAGTTGATCAACGTGACGGGCCCTTTTATAGCGACATGTCGCAGCGTGGATCGAGACCGGCGGAGCGTGATCACCCGGACGAGTGGCCCGCCGGCGATCACCGCCGTGCCAAGACACGCCTGGCGCGGTGGAGGTGGGGCGCATGTCGGGGGACGGGATTGGCGACCATGGGGGCGCACCCCCCGATCGACAGCGCGCACAGGAGCGAAGAGCACCGTGACGACGAGGTTCCAGGCCCCCGCGGGCCATGACGCGGCAGCCGTGACCCGGGCCCTGGCCGAAGGGGACTGCGGGGAGGTCGCCGGGGACGCGGGCCGCCGGGCCCAGTACTCGGCCGACGCGTCCAATTACCGGCAGGTCCCGCTGTGCGTGGTCTTCCCGCGCGAGCGGCGGCACGTCCTCAACGCCATCGCCGTGTGCCGTCGGCTGAAGGTGCCGATCACCGCGCGCGGCGCGGGCACCAGCACGTCGGGGCAGGCGGTCGGCGCCGGGGTGGTGCTCGACTTCTCCCGCCACTTCAACCGGCTGGTCGCGCTGGACCCGGCCGCGCGGACCGCCACCGTGGAGCCGGGCATCGTCCTCGACGACCTCCAGCGGGCCGCCGCCGGGCACGGCCTGCTCTTCGGCGCGGACCCGTCCACGCACAGCCGCTGCACGCTCGGCGGGATGATCGGCAACAACGCGTGCGGTACGCATTCCCTCGCGTGGGGCCGTACCGCCGACAACGTGGTCGAGCTCGAAGTGGTCACCTACCGGGGCACCGTCGTCCGCCTCGGCGCGATGACCCCGGAGGAGGTCGAGGCGGCCGTCCTCGCGGACGACGACCGCGGCCGGCTGATCGGGGCGCTGCACCGGCTCGCGCGGGCCAACCTGGAGACGCTCCGCACCGAACTGGGGCGTTTCCCGCGGCAGGTGTCGGGCTACGGGCTGGAGCACCTGCTGCCCGAGCACCGCTTCGACCTCGCGAAGGCCTTCGTCGGCAGCGAGGGCACCCTGGCCGTGGTGCTCTCGGCGACCGTCCGCCTGGTCACCCCGCCGCCCGCACGGGCCCTGGTCGTCCTCGGCTTCGAGGACGCGTACGCCGCCGCCGACGCGGTGGTGCCGCTGCTGGAGCACCGGCCGCTGGCGCTGGAGGGGCTCGACCAGGCGCTGACCGACGTGATCACCCGGCCCGAGACGCGGGAAGCCGTCGACAGCCTGCCCGCCGGGCGGGCCTGGCTCTTCGCCGAGCTCGGTGGCGACCCCGAGGGTCTGCCCGAGCGGGCCCGGGCGCTGGCCGGGGCCGCGGCCGGGGCGGCGGGGTTCACGGGCAGCCAGGTCGTCGGCGACCCGGGGCGGGCCCGCCGGCTGTGGCGGATCCGGGAGGACGGGGCGGGGCTGGCGACCCGGCGGCCCGACGGGTCGGAGGCCTGGCCGGGATGGGAGGACTCGGCGGTCCCGCCCGCGCGCCTGGGTTCGTACCTGCGCGAGCTGGGGCCGCTGATGGAGCGGCACGGGCTGACGGGGGCCCTGTACGGGCACTTCGGGGAGGGCTGCCTGCACGTACGGATCGACTTCGACTTCGCGACGGCCGAGGGCACCGCGGTCTTCCGGGCCTTCACGACCGACGCGGCCCGGCTGGTCGCCGAGCACGGCGGCTCCCTGTCGGGCGAGCACGGTGACGGGCGGGCCCGCTCCGAGCTGCTGCCGCTCATGTACGGGCCCGAGGTGATGGCCCTGTTCGCCGCGTACAAGGACGCGTGGGACCCGGACAACGGGCTGAACCCGGGGATCATCGTGCGGCCGGTGCCCGTCGACGGGAACCTGCGGGTGAGCCCGCTGCGCAAGGAGCTGCCGCTGTCGACGGTCTTCGCCTACGCCGCGGACGGCGGCGACTTCGCCAAGGCCACCCGCCGCTGCGTGGGCGTGGGCAAGTGCCGCGACGCCGAGCCCGGCGGGGCGGTCATGTGTCCCAGCTACCGGGTCACGCGGGACGAGAAGGACTCCACCCGGGGGCGGGCGCGGCTGCTGTACGAGATGACGCAGGGCGAGGTGATCGCCGACGGGTGGCGCTCGAAGGAGGTCCGGGACGTCCTCGACCTGTGCCTGTCGTGCAAGGGGTGCAGCGTGGACTGCCCGGTGGGGGTGGACGTGGCCACGTACAAGTCGGAGTTCCTGCACCACCACTACAAGGGGAGGCTGCGGCCCGTCTCCCACTACACGATGGGTTGGCTGCCGGCGCTGTCGCGGTGGACGGCCCGGCTGCGCCTTCGGGGGGTGGTCAACGCGGTGACCTCCTCGCGGCTGGCGCCGCTGGTCAAACGGGTCGGCGGGATCGCGGAGCAGCGGGAGCTGCCGCGGTTCGCGGAGCAGACCTTCCTCGCGTGGTTCCGGGAGCGGGAGCCCGGGGGCGATGGGCACCGCGGGCCGGTGATGCTGTGGGTGGACTCGTTCAACAACCACTTCACGCCCGAGGTGCTCAAGGCCGGGGTGGCCGTCCTGGAGGCCGCCGGATTCGCGGTGCGGGTCCCGGACGGCACGCAGTGCTGCGGGCTGACCTGGATCACCACCGGGCAGCTCGGCACCGCCCGACGCGTCGCCCGGCGCGGCGTCGCGGCGCTGGCACCGGCGGTCCGGGCGGGGGTGCCCGTCGTCGGACTGGAGCCCAGCTGCACGGCGGCGCTCCGCACGGACCTGCCCGAACTCCTCGGCGGGGACGCGGAGGTGAGGGCGGTGGCCGCGGCCACGGTCACCCTCGCGGAGCTCCTCGGCGGCCGGGCGGCCGACTGGCGGCCGCCGCGGATCGGGGGGACGTCGATCAGCCAGACCCACTGCCACCAGCACGCGAGCTCCGGATTCGGGGCCGACGCGGAGCTGCTGGCGCGGATGGGGATCGACAACACGGTGCTGAAGTCCGGATGTTGCGGACTGGCGGGCAACTTCGGCTTCGAGCGGGCGCATTACGAGGTGTCCGTGGCGGCCGGCGAAGAGGTGCTGCTGCCCGCCGTGCGCGCGGCCTCGGTCGAAACCCGGGTTCTCGCCGACGGGTTCAGTTGCCGGACCCAGATCCGGCAGGGAACGGGCCGCGGCGGCACGCATCTCGCTCAGCTGATCGCCGACGCGCTGCCGGGGTCCGAAGCGGTCTGACCGGTCTCCAGGTTGCGGGTCATCCGCTCCAGGACGGTGACGGCGGTGCGGTAGTCCTCGTCGGGGATCCCGGCCGTCGACAGGGCACGGAAGGCGTCGACCCGTTCGCCGACCTCCGCGAGGCGGGCGTGGCCGTCGTCGGTGAGGGTGAGCCGGCCCGGCTCGGGGCGGGCCGCCCAGCCGTCGGCCACGACCGCCTCGATGGCGGCGGTCAGGGCGTCGGCGTCGGCGTTGGCGGCGAGGTGGTCCAGCACCGCGCGGTCGGTGACCCCCGGGTCGTCCTCGACGACGTTGAGGACCTGCCAGGCGAGCCGGGTGAGGCCGAACTCGGCCAGCATCGAGTTCATGTGGTCGGTGAGGGCCTTGTCGGTGCGGTTGAGCCAGTAACCGATGGGCTTCACGGGTTGCTCCTGTTCAGGGAGTCGGCGGGCAGCAGGCGGACGAGGGTGCAGCAGACGAGCAGGGCCGCGGCCACGACGGCCAGGCTGTGGACGGCCGCGGAACCGCTGCCGCCGGAGGTGTGGAAGTACACCGTGGTGATGGCGGCGGCGCCGATGCTGTTGGCGAGTTGGGTGACGGCGGACAGCGAACCGCTCGCGCTGCCCGACTCCTTCGGGTCGATGCCGCCGAGGGTGACCTCGTAGACGGTGCCGAAGCAGGTGCCGAGGCCGAGGCCGGTGACGAGGACCGGGAGGGCGAGCGTCCACGCGGTCGGGGTGCCGGCGTGGATCAGCGCGATCAGCGCGAGGGCGCCGGCCAGGGTGAGCAGCAGGCCGACGAGGACGAGGGTGCGGCCGAGACGTTCCTTGAAGCGGTGCGCGGCGATCGAGGCGACGATGATGCCGGCGGCGATCGGGGCGAGGGCGAGGGAGGCCCCGGTCGGGGTGCGGCGCAGCCCGTCCTGGAGGAAGAGGGACAGGACGAAGAGCAGCCCCGCGACCGCCGCGTAGAAGACGAGGCCGAGGAGCAGGCCGGAGGTGAAGGCACGGCTGCGCAGCAGCGACGGTTCGACGAGCGGGGCGGCGGCGCTGCGCTGGCGCAGGCAGAACAGGGCGAAGAACGCGGCTCCGGCGGCGAGGCAGAGGAGGGGGAGCGCCGTCCAGCCGTGGGCGGAGCCGTCGATCAGCCCGTGGACCAGTCCGAGCATCGTCGCGGCGAGCAGCGCGGAGCCGGGGCCGTCGACGGTGACCGTGCGGTCGCCGGTGTCGCGGGCAGCAGGCGCAGGGCGAGGACGATCGCGAGGCCGCCGAGCGCGATGTTGATCAGGAACATCGAGCGCCAGCCGAAGTTGTCGACCAGGAACCCGGCGAGGACCGGGCCGCTGATGGCCGACAGGCCGAGGCAGGGGGCGAATACCCCGAAGGCCTTGCCGATCTCCTCGCGGGGGAAGACGGCGCCGAGGATGCCGAAGCCCTGCGGGATCACCAGGGCGCCGAAGGCCCCTTGGAGGAGCCGGAAGCAGATGAGGGAGGCGGGGCCGGTGGCCAGGCCGCAGGCGACGGAGGCGAGGGTGAAACCGGTGAGGCCGGTCAGGAAGAGTCGGCGGCGTCCGTATTTGTCGCCGAGCCGGCCGCCGACCACCAGCAGGACGCCCATGGCCAGGGCGTAGGCGGCGCCGAGCCACTGGACGAGGGCCTCGCCGCCGTTCAGGTCGGCGGCGATGGTCGGGGCGGCGATGTTGGTGATCGTCGCGTCGAGGAGATCGAGGACCGCGGCGAAGAGGACGACGGCGAGGACGGCCCAGCGGCGGCGGCGGTCGGTCGTGTTGGTCGTGGCGGTCGCGGTCGCGGTGGAGGTGGCAGGGGCTGAGGCCCTGGACATGGGATCCCTTGGGGTCAGTGCCCGGTGAAGGCGGCGGAGTTCTCGCCGGCCCACTGGCGGAAGGTGCGCGCGGGGCGGCCGAGGAGGCTGGAGGTGGTGTCGCCGATGGCGGCGGGGCCGTGGTTCGCGGCCTCCCACAGGTCGAGGAGCGAGGCGACCATGTGCGCGGGCATGTGGCCGCCCATCTGCTGCTCGGCCTCGGCGCGGGTGATGTGCTCGACGGGGATTTCGCGGCCGATCGCCTCGGAGAGGACGGCGAGCTGCTCGCGGAAGGTGAGCGACTCGGCGCCGGTGAGGGTGACGGTGCGGCCGGTGAGGGAGTCGCCGGTCAGCGCTTCGACGGCGATGTCGGCGATGTCCTCGGGGTGGATGGGCGCGATGTGCGCGTCGGGGTAGGCGAGCTGGACCGGCTGGTCCTGGCCGATGAACCAGGCCCAGCCGAGGGAGTTGCTGGCGAAGGCGTCCGGGCGCAGGAAGGTGCAGGTGAGGTCGGAGTCGGCGAGGGCGCGCTCGACCTTGAGGCTGTGGCTCGCGAGCGGGTCGTTCTCGGCGTCGGGGCCGTTCACGGAGGACGAGGAGAGCAGGACGACGTGCTCGACGCCTGCGGCTTCGGCGGCCTTGACCAGCTCGTGGATGCCGGCGGGCTGCGGGTAGAGGAAGAGCTGGCGGACACCGCGCAGGGCGGCTTTGAAGGTCTCCGGGCGGTCGAGGACGAGTTCGACGGCCTCGACGCCGTCCGGGACGGTCAGCTCGGCGGGGTCGGCGCTGGCGGCGCGGACGGTGAGGCCGGCGGAGTGCAGGCGGGCGATGACGGCCTGGCCGACCTTGCCGCGGGCGCCGGTGATGAGGATGGTCACGGGAATCTCCTTCGTCTTTCGGGATGTTCGTCGCGTGCGTTTCGCTGTCTGCGTACATATGCATGCTGACATGCACACGTTTTCATGTCAACACATGTCTTCGTGGGGTCACATAGGTAATCTGAGGGGCATGACGAAGCACGAGCCGGAAACGGCAGAAGAGCTGCTGGACGCCGTCGGCCCGGCGTTCGGGAAGCTGCGGCGCTCCTCACTCCTGGAGGTCGAGAACCCGATCTCCCAGAAGGACCTCAGCCGCACCCTGGTCCTCAACGTGATCCTGGAGGCCGAAGCCGGCGACGACGCCCGCGAGGTCACCGTCGGCGCGGTGGCCGAGCACCTGGGCACGGACCCCTCCGTCGCCAGCCGCATGGTCTCCGACTGCATCTCCGCCGGCTACCTGATCCGCGCCGCCTCCCAGCAGGACGGCCGCCGCACGGTCCTCCACCTCAGCCCCGAGGGCAAGGAGCTGATGGCACGCTTCCGCCGCCACCAGCGCGCGGCCTACGACTACATCACCGCGGACTGGTCGGAGCGGGATCGCCTCGACCTCGCCCGCCTCATGCTGAAGTACGTCGCCTCGCAGGAAGCGCTCCGCCGGCGCTGACCGAGCGGTGGCGTGCCTCCAAGATCCGCGCGAGCTTGGAGGCATGGTCACGGTCAGGGTCACGGTCATCCAGCGGCGGGCCGGCGCGGTGCGCGAGCTCGGGCCGAACTGGTACGCCTCGGTCATGGGCACCGCCATCATCGCCAACGCGGGCGTCGCCCTGCCGCTCGGCATCCCGGGCCTGCGCGTGTTCAGTCGGGTCTTCTGGGCGCTGGCCGTCGTCATGCTCGCCGTACTGCTCACCGCCCGGGCGCTGCACTGGCGACACCACCGCGACCGGGCGCGCGCCCACCTCCTCGACCCGGCGATGGCCCCCTTCTACGGCTGCCTCGCCATGGCGCTGCTCGCCGTCGGCGGGGGCACCATGCTGGTCGGCGAGGACTGGCTCGGCACCCGCGCGGCCGTGGCCGTCGACACCGTCCTGTACACCACCGGCACGGCCGTCGCCCTGGTGTCCGCCGTGGCCATCCCGTACCTGATGGCCGCCCGGCACGGCCTCAAACCCGGCAGCGCCTCACCCGTTTGGCTGCTTCCCGTCGTCGCACCGCTGGTCTCCGCCGCGCTCGGCCCGGTGCTCCTGCCGCACCTGCCGACCGGCCAGTGGCGGGAGCTGCTGCTGCTCGGCTGCTACGGGATGTTCGGGCTGAGCATGATGGCCACCCTCGTGATGCTCCCCGTCGTCTTCGCCCGGCTGTTGACCGGGCCGCGCCTCCCGCTGTTCCTGACGCCGACGCTCTTCCTCGTGCTCGGCCCGCTCGGCCAGTCCGTTACCGCGGCCAACCAGTTCGCCGACGTCGCGCCGCACGTGGTGCAGGAGCAGTACGCGCAGGGCTTTGGGATGCTCGCGGTGCTCTACGGGGTGCCGGTCATGGGATTCGCCCTGCTGTGGCTCGCACTCGCCACCGCGGCGGTCGTACGCGCCCGGCGGGAGGGGATGGGCTTCTCGATGACCTGGTGGGCCTTCACCTTCCCCGTCGGCACCTGCGTGACCGGAGCCGCGGGTCTCGCCCGGCACACGGGACTGCACTTCTACGAATGGCTGGCCGTGGCCCTGTACGCCCTCCTCCTCGCGGCCTGGGCGGTGACGGCCTGGTGCACGCTGCGCGCACTGCTCGCGGGGACGCTCCCGCAGCGGCCTGACCTGCCGCGACGCGTCCCCGGCGGGTCATAGAACCGGTCCATGGACCCATCGGCCGGACGCCGCCACCGGCGCACGACCCCCTGCCGGAGGGTGGAAGCGTCCCGCCGGTTCACTGGCAGATGCCCGGTGACCGCACTGGCCACCGGCTCTTCACCGACCTCCTCCGAGGCCGGTGAAGCGGCCGGCGCGTACGCGTCGGCCGCTTCAGGCAGCCGGTGCCCGCCTGACGGCGGCGATGGTGGGCACCGGCTCCTTGGTGAGGAAGTCGAGGACCAGCCGGTTGACCAGCTCCGGCTTCTCCTGCGTGAGGAAGTGCGAGGTGCCCGGCACGACGGCCAGCTCCGCACTCGGCAACGCCTCGAACATCTCGACCGCGTGGCTCAGCGTCATCAGGTCGTCGTCCGCGAACATCACCAGGGTGTGGGCGGTGACCGCACCCAACTGCTCGGCCCGCAGGTCGGGTTCCTTGGCCGCCATCTCGCCGATCTTGGTGGCGATCACCCGGAAGTGCTCCTCGCCGTCCGGTGAGACCTCGCCGTAGGCCGGGCCGAGGAACCGCGCGATGGCGTCCACGTCCCACTCCATGTCCGGCGCGGCCTCACCGGACTTGTTGAAGCCGCCGCTGATCAGCACCAGCCGCTTCACCAGATCCGGCCGTTTCATCGCGACCAGCATCGCGGTGAACGCGCCGTCGCTGTGCCCGACCAGGTCGGCCGGCTCGCCGACCACCGCCTCCAGGAAGGCGATCGTGTCCTGCGCCATCAGCTCGTAGCCGATCGGCCCTTCCACGTCCGGCGTGTGTCCGTGCCCGCGGCGCTCCGGCGTGTACACGCGGAAGTGCTCGGCCAGCGCCGGAAGGTTCGGCTCGAAGAACCGCGCGTCCACCAGCCCGCCGTGCATCAGCACCAGCGGCTCGCCCGCGCCGTGCTCGTCGTACCAGGTCTTCACCGCACCGAGCTGAACGTAAGTCCCCATCGCCGCTCTCCCTGCCTCGTTACCGACCATCTTCCTCGGCGGAGACGTGGAAGCGGATGCGCGCCGCGAGTTCCTCGCAACGGCGGACGGCTTCGGCGCGGGTGGGCGCGGTGGCGAACACGTAGCCCTTGTCGCAGGCCAGGAGCGAGTCCATGGCCGCCACCCGGTCGCCGACGTGCTTGCTGATCACTGCCCCCGCCTCGGAGCCGGTGAAGCTCTTGAGGAAGGGGATCATGTGCGGAGGCGTGGTCCCCGCGGGGACCCAGCGGACCGGCACGGGGAGGTCGTCCACCCCGGTGATGGCGGTGATCCGCCCCGCCTCCGCGTCCAGGAAGCGGATGGCGGCGCCGCGCTCGGGCCGCGGCGCGACGTCCGGGAGGCGGTCGATGCCCAGGGGGACGGTCATGAAGAGCCGTGCCGGGTCCCAGCCGGTCGACCGGTTGACCATCTCGGGGATGCCGGAGCCGGACAGCCGGTTGTGCGTCTCCAGCAGGCGCGGCCCCTTGGGGGTGAGGACGAATTCGCTGTGCGAGGGGCCGTCCGTCAGGCCGACGGCGTCGAGGACGCCGGCGGTGAGCTCGTGGAGGGTCGCCAGGTGCGGCGCCGCCTGGTCGCTGGAGACGCTGCACTCCCACTCGACGAAGTGCTCGTTGACCCGGTACTCGCAGATCCCCAGCACCACGTGGTGTCCCCGGTGGGAGAACGCCTCGACGCTGATGACCGGCCCCTCCAGGAACTCCTCGGCCAGTACGCCGCCGTAGCCGAAGGCGGCCACTTCCCGTACCGCGCGGACGGCGTCCTCGGCGTTGTCCACCTTGTGGATGTGCAGGCTTCCCGCGCCCTTGCCCGGCTTCAGGACGATGGGACCGCCCACCTCCGCCAGGAACTCGACCGCCTCGGCCTCACTGTCGATCTGCCGGTAGAGCACCGGGCTCAGCCCGTGCCGGTCCAGTGCCTGCCGGGTCAGCGCCTTGTCCTGGATGGTCAGGGAGACCTCCGGGCTGGTGCCGGGCAGGCCGAGCTTGGCGTTGACCTCGCCCACCGACACCGCCGCGAGCTCGGTGGTCGTCAGGATGAACTCGAACGGGTTCGCCTCGTGCAGAGGCTGGAGCAGGGCGAGCAGCTCGCCGGCGTCCGTGATGTCGCCGGTGAGGATCGTGGAGCAGTGCGGCTCGGCCTCGGCCCGGTCGAACTGGCCTTCCGTGTGGATCAGGGTGACGTCGATGCCGAGTTCCCTGGCTCCGTGAACGGGGGCGGGACGGCCACCGATTACGGCGATGCGGTGCGGGCTGGTCATGCGGTGGCTCCTTCGGACGTGGTCCCCACGGGGACGCTCGGGTGAACTTCGCGCTCGACGCGCGGGAGGATGTCGGGGAGGTAGATGTCCTGGATGGCGGACTGGTCGCCGTGCGCCTCCCAGTGGGCACGGCTCGCCCAGCGTTCGACGAGCACGAACCGGCCGGCGTCCTCCTGTGAGTGGTACGCCTCCCAGCTCACGCAGCCGTCCTCGGCGAGGCAGACCGGGCGCATCCGGGCCAGCGCGTCGGCGACCGGGGCGATGTCGTCCGGCTTCGGTACGCGGACGATGACGATGAGGTCGAACATTCACTGCTCCTGGGCTGTCGTACGGGCGAGTTCGGGGAGCCATTCGGCCACGGGGGCGAACGCGTGGCCGAGCGAGGCCAGCCTGGTGGTCGTGACCCCGAAGTCGACGGGGAAGGAGAACGGGGACAGCGCGGGGTCGCCGGCCGGATCGTCCTTCTCCACCACGGTCGCCTCGAGCCCCGTGGCCCGCTCGACGGCGGCGCACATGTCGAGGGGGCCGGCGCTGTCGGGCGAGGCCACGTTGACCGTGCCCGTGACCTCGGCGGTGGCCGCCCAGGCGAGGAACCGGGCGGCGTCCGGGGCGTGGACCAGGGAGGTCCGGCCGTGCCGGGCGTGCACCACCACGGGCTCCCCGGCCACGATCCGGTCGTGGTGGAACCGGAACCGGCCGGTGAAGTCGCCCTCGGCGGCCAGCACGTGGGCGACCCGGGCGATCAGCACGGGCACCTGGGCGCTGTGCACCATCGCGGCCTCGGCCTGGCGCTTGCCCTCGCCGTAGTTGGCCTCCAGGTAGGAGAGGTCGCCCCACGGGAGGTCGGTGTCGTACTCGTACTTCGCCGGGTCGAGTTCGTCCTCGTGGGCGAAGGCGCTGATGGCCGGCGCCGGGATCCGCCACCGGAAGGTGTCGGTGTTGTACACCTCGACGGTGCTGGTGAGGATGATCCTCCCGGCCCGGTCGCCGAAGGCCCGGGAGGCCTCCAGGGCGGCGTTCGGGGTGTAGCACATCTGGTGGATCACGGCGTCGAACCGCTCTCCGGCCACGGCTTCGGCCAGCTGCCCCGGCTCGTTGACGTCGGCGCGCAGCCGTCGTACCGAGTCCCCGAACGGGTCCGCCGTCCGGCCGCGGGTGATCACGGTGACGCGGTGCCCCCGGTCGAGCAGTTCCCGCACGAGGATCTTGCCGAAGAACCGGGTTCCACCCACAACGCAGATGTCGGCCATCTGTCGTCCTCCTCAATCTTTCCTGAATCCGTTCGTGTTTCCGTGACTAGGCGGAGGCCGCGGTCGCCGGCTGAGGCACGGGCTCCCCGGCGGCGTCGGGAGAAGCGGCGGGAGCGGCGGCGGAAGCGGCGTCCGCAGTGGCGCCGGCCGTGCCGTCCTCGTCGCGGCTGAGCAGGCAGATGACGGCGCACACCGCGGCCACCGCCGCCGTGACGTACCAGTTCCCTCCCGGCACGCCCGCGTTCCGCGACAGGTCGAACAGGGCTCCGGCCATCAGCGACCCGATCATGTTTCCGGCGCTGCGGAAGAAGTGCATGGCGCCCATGGCCTTGGCTAGCCGGTCCTCGGGCACCTTGCGCGCCACCCAGATGTCGAAGGACGGCACGAAGAGGATCTCCCCGAGCACCACGACGAGGCAGCCCACGACGACCCACGGGGCGGTGCGGCCGGCGCCGAAGGCGAGGAACGCCGCGGTCATGCCGGTCAGTCCGACGGCCATGACGGCGCCGGGGCGCAGGTGCCTGATCAGGAACTTGAACACCGGGTACTGCAGGACCAGCACGCTCAGTCCGGTGATCCAGAACGGGGCGGACGGGGCCCACTGGGCCGCGAACTCCTGCATGTGGAGCGGGATGCCCACCACGAAGCTGATGGACAGGAACCAGAACACGGCCGACAGGAGGAAGTAGCGGGTGGCGCCCCGCACGTCGATCCCCTTCAGCACCGCGGTGCTGAACAGTGGCGCCCGGCTCCGCCCGGCCGGCTTCCCGGGCCCTTCGGTGCGGGCCGGGTCGGTGAAGCCGTCCCGGGGGATGAGCGCCGAGGCGACCAGGCAGTAGACGAGGAAGATCGCGAAGACCAGGGAGAAGAGGGTGCGCAGGTCCACTCCGGCCATCAGGCCGCCGAGCAGCGCGCCACCGAACAGGCCGACCTGGCCGCACATCTGGAAGGTCGAGAAGGCCTTGGGGCGCTCATCGTCCGGGAAGGACACCAGGATGTTCTTCAGGCCGGGGAACGAGGCCCCGGAACCGAACCCGATGAAGAACGCCAGGACGCCGTAGAGCAGCAGCCCGTCGGTGAATCCCATCAGGCCCAGCGCCACCGCTTCCACGGAGGTGCCGAGGAACACCGCCCCGCGGACCCGGAGGCGGGCCGCGAGCCCTTCGTAGACGAAGGTCGCGAGCAGCCGGCCGATGTAGGTCATGCACATGACCACGCCGGCCCAGAAGCCGCTGCCGGTGCCGCCGAGCGCGGCGACGAGGACGGGGAACCAGATGAAGCTGCCGGTGTTGGCGAGCAGGATCCCGGCGTTGACGCCGATGAGGGCGCGCCTGCGTTCGGTGGTCACAGTGCGGCCTTGCCTTTCGTCTCGTTGGAGCGGATCTCGGCGATGGCGCGCGCCAGGGCGGGCCGGTTGACGGGGACCCCCCGCACGACGGTGGCCAGCGGGAGGGCGGACAGGGGCCGGCCGGGAGCGTGCAGGTTGTAGGTCGCGCTCTCCCCGACGGTGAGGTGGTGCGGGACGGCGGGCTCCCCGCGCAGCTCGTCGAAGTAGCGCCGGCCGCCGACGGTGGCCTGGTGGCGCAGGGGGGTCTCCAGGGCGGGGTCGTCCCCGCGCAGGGCGTCGAGCTCTCCGAGGAAGGAGTAGCCGTGGTACGCGCCGAGGTTGCCGGAGTCCGTTCCGACCAGCAGGTTCCCGTCGCGCAGCGCGGTGAGGGCGTTGCGGCGCATGTCGGCCAGCGCGGCGGTGCGGGTCTCCTGGCAGCCGTACTCGATCCCGAAGGGCTTCTCGATGCCGTGGACGAACTCCAGGTTGTAGCCGTCCTGCGTCTCGCGGAAGCCCTCCCGGCCGTACTCGGTCAGGAACTCCTCCCGGGTCATGATCATCGAGCGCAGCCCGGCGAGGGTGGAGACGAACCGGGCGCCGGCGAGCCCCTTCCACTCCGACTCGGTGAGGGTCCGGTCGCGGACGGAGTGGGCGAAGAGGCGGAAGCCGCACTCGTACGCGAAGAGCGTCTCCTCGAGGGTGTTGCAGTCGATGACCGCCGTGACGCCGCGCTCGGCGGCCATCCGGGCGGTGAAGCGCATCACGTGCTCGGAGAGCCGGGAGAACTTCACCGGACTGCCCGGCTGCTCGGTGCCGTCCGTGAACATGACCTTCAGGAAGGTGCCGCCGCGTTCCAGGTTGGTCCGCAGCGCGTGCTCCAGGTCGGCCTCCACGGCGAGCATGTGGACCGGGGCCGGGAACTCCACGCCGTGACCGGTGAGTCCGGCGCCGTTGGTCATCGCGGTGACCGCGTAACCGCAGTGCACGAGCTCCGGGTAGGGCCACGGCGAGGAGGCCTTGCCGGCCTCCCAGGCTTCGGCCAGCAGCGGGAACCCGAACATGTCCACCACGTGGGTGACCCCGTGGTAGAGGTACTGCAGGGCGGTGATCCGCGGGTCGTCGACCGAGTCGTCCCAGTTGGGGGGCAGGGAGACATGGGCGTGGGTCTCGGTGTAGCCGGGCCACAGCTCGTTCTCGTCGCCGCGGCGCGGCCGACCGGTGCGCTCGATGGCGGTGAAGACGCCGTCCGCTACGGTCACGTCGAACAGGGCCTCGGCGTCGATGGCCGGGATGGCGACGCCCCGCAGGACGAGCGGGCCGGGCTGCTCGGCGGAGGCCCCGCTCATCGGGCGACCTCGACCCGCATCCGCAGGTCGATGCGGTCCAGGCCCTCCTCGCAACGCTTGTTGACCTCGTCGCGGCCCTCGCCGGTGAAGATGATGTGGCCGATCCAGTCGAAGTTGCTCTTGGAGAGCCGGCTGACCTCGTTGCCGGGCTTCTTGTACGCCTGGGCGCCGTGGAAACCGGGCAGTTCCGCCAGACCGTCGAAGCCGATGGAGTCCACGGTGCCGGCGATCGGGGCGCCGAACCAGTGGCCGCCCGCGGTGGTTTCACCCGGGAACGGCAGCTCGGGGGTCTCGCCCAGGGCCTGGCGGATGACCTGCAGGTAGGCGTCGACACCGGAGGAGATCTCCATCAGCGTCGGCACGATCCCGCCGATCAGACGGCCGTTGACCTCGCACAGCACCGGACCGTCCGGACCGAGCAGGAACTCGGTGTGGATGAAGCCGAAGTCCACGCCCAGCTCGTCCAGGATGCCGGTGGTCATGGCGAACAGCTCGTCCTGGAGGGGGTGGCCGGTGAAGTAGGTGGCGCCCATCTCGATGAAGTGCGGGAAGCCGCTGAGCGGGCGGTCGGTCAGGCCGAGGTTGACGACCTCGCCCTTGCCCAGCACGCAGGACTCCACCGAGATCAGCTCGCCGGTGACGAACTCCTCGATCAGGATGTCCGGGATGCGCACGACGCCGCGGCCGTAGTCGACGACGTCCGCGAGCTCGGCCAGGTAGGCGGTCAGGTCGTCCTCGTCCTTGAGGTGCAGGACGTGGAGGCTGGCCGTGCCGTCCGAGGGCTTGACGACGCAGGGGAACCCGACCTCCCGTACGGCGGCCTCGACGTCGTTCACGTCGGCGACGTGGGCGAAGCGCGGCTGGCGGATGCCGGTGCCGTCCAGGGTGAGGCGGGTCAGGTGCTTGTGCCGGGCGTTGCGGGCGCCCTCGACGCTCATGCCCGGGAGGCCGAGCGCCTTCGCCACCGAGGCGGTGTGGACGGTGTGGTACTCGCTGTAGGTGGTGACGCCGTGGATGGGCCGCTCGGCGTGCAGCTCCGTCGCCAGCGCGATGAGCTCGTCGATGGAGAACGCCTGCTCGCTCTTGACGACACGGCAGTTCGGGTGGGCGTAGGCCGCCTCGGCCAGCGGGGAGGCGCCGAGGTAGAAGTCGGGGTCGACCGACACGAGGGTGACGTCGTGCCCCAGCTCCAGGGCGTTGGCGATGCCGGCGATGCCGTTCGGGTTGCATTCGATCATGAGGATGTGCACGGGGGTCTCCTGAATTCTGTTGGTTGGGCCCGGTGACCGGGCCTGCCGACGGTGCGGCGGGATCAGGCGGCGGCCGGGATCAGGCGGCGTCGTGGGTCGGGCGGTGGCCGCCCCGGGCCCGGGACACGGCCGAGAGCACGGCGGGCAGGTCGAGGCCGAGGGCGGCCATGACCTCTTGGTGGTCACCGCCCTGCGTGGGCCAGTTCTGCCCGGCGGCCACCGAGGTGACCTCGCACTCGGGCATCAGCAGGGCCAGGGCCTCGGCGACTCCGCCCTGCCCGCGGTGCTCCTCGACGACCACGAACCGCCGGTGGTGGCGGGCCAGTTCGGCGGCGGCCGAGGTCAGGTGCTCGTGGTCCAGGTAGACCAGGTGCGCGTGGGACGTGCCCGGGGAGGCCTGGCGGGCTTCGAGGGCGAGGCGGGTGCCCTCCTCGCCCACCGAGACCAGGCACACCTCGTCGGAGTCGTCCCGGGACTCCCAGTTGACCGGCGGGGGGACGTCGCCGTCCCGGTCGAGCGAGGTGTACGCGGCGTTGCGGCCCGTACGGATGTAGTGCGGCCGGCCGGTTCGCGCGGCCTCCCTGACCACCGCCCGCATCTCGGCCTCGCCGTACGGGGCGGCGATGGTCACGCCCGGAATGCTCCGCAGGATCGCGAGGTCCTCCAGGCAGTGGTGGGTGGTGCCGAACCAGGCCCCGGAGACCCCCGCGTACGGCGCGACCACGGTCACGCCGGCGGCGAGGTAGCCGAGGGTCAGCTTCAGGCTCTCCGCCGCCCGCAGCGCCGCGAACGGCGCGAAGGTGCTGACGAAGGGCTTGTAGCCGGCCACGGCCAGCCCCGTCGCCATGTCGACCATGGCGCCCTCGGCGATGCCGAGGTTGAAGAAGCGGTCCGGGTGGGCCGCCTCGAACGGGTGGCCCTTGCCACCCAGGTCGGCCTCCAGGCAGACCACGGAGGCGTCTTCGGCGGCGATCCTCGTGAGTTCGTCCCGATAGGCGTCACGTCCCGAAAGGCTCATCGGATCGCTCGCTTCCACTTGGCGGCGCGGGTGGCGTCGATGGATACGTAGTGGGAGCCGGCCTTGCCCTGTACGGCGGCCACGCCCTTGCCCTTGACGGTGTCGGCGATGACCGCGAGCGGCCGGTGGGCCTCCGAGCGGTCGGCGGACAGGATCGCGGTGAGCGCCCGCAGGTCGTGCCCGTCGGTCTCGGCCACCTCGAACCCGAAGGCGGCGAACCGCTCGGAGAGCCGGTGCAGCGGCGAGATGTCCTCGACGTACCCGTCGTTCTGGCCGCCGTTGCGGTCCACCACGAGGACGAAGTTGCCCAGCCGCTGGGCCGCCGCGACCTGGCAGGTCTCCCAGACGAGCCCCTCCTGGAGCTCGCCGTCACCGGCCACGGCGATGCCGAGGCCGCCCTGCCCGCCGATGCGGCGGGCCAGCGCCCACCCGGCGGCGTACGGGACGCCGTGGCCGAGGCTCCCGGTGGGGAACCGCACGCCCGGCACCTTGGGGCCCGGGTGCCCGGTGTAGGGGTGGCCGGCCAGCCCGTACAGCGGGGCGGGGTTCTCCGGCAGGACACCGCTGACGTGCAGGGCCGCGTACAGGCCCGCCGCCGCGTGTCCCTTGCTCAGGACGACTTCGGTACCGTCCCCCGCCGAGGCCCGGTGCAGGGCCGCGATCAGGATGTCGAGCACGGAGAGGCTGCCGCCGAGGTGGCAGCCGCGCGTACTGGCCGCCATGTCGACGATGAGCCGCCGGGCCGCCGCCGCGCGTTCGGACAGGGTGGCGAACAGCGCGGCCTGCGCGTCGTCTTCGGTCGGGACCACCTGGGCCGGTACGTCGGCCGGTGCGTCGAGCAGGACGGTCATCAGCGGCTCCCCTCGGGCAGTGCGAACCAGCGGTTCACCGCGTCGGCCAGCAGCGAGCGCGCCGTGCGGTACTCCATGCCGCCGATCCGCTCCTCGTCGGTGTGGTCGAGGGCCGAGTCGCCCGGCCCGTACGCCACCATCGGCACGTCGCTCCACGTGGTGGCCAGGGTGTTCATGTCGGAGGTGCCCTTCTTGACCACGAAGCGCGGCCGGATGCCGGCGTCGGCGAAGGCCCGGGTGAAGACCTTGACCAGCGAGCTCGCACGGCTCCCGGAGTAGCCCGGGGTCGCCCGCAGCACCTCGATGGTCACGCCCTCGCGGGCGAGGCCGAGCGCGGCTCCGCGCAGGGCCGGGAGGTCCGCCGTGGGCGGCACGCGGAAGTTGAGGATTCCGGTGGCCAGGTGCTCCTCGCGGCCGGTGTCGCAGGTGATGTCGATGACCGCGCTCAACGCGTCCGGCGCCTTCGCGAGGACCGCCTCGCGGATCGCGTCGAGGGACCGGATCAGCTGGTCCGGGGCGGACACCGCGTCCATGCCGGCCGAGTGGCCGCTGGCCACCGACGCGGTCACCTTGAGCTTGAAGAGCCCGAAGTAGCCGAGGGTCAGCTTCTGCGAGCCGCTGGGCTCCCCGATGACGACGGCGTCGGCGGGGTAGTGGTCACGGACGTGGAAGGCGCCCTTGGAGGAGGAGATCTCCTCCTCGACCGCGCCGACCACGCGCAGCTGGCCGTCCTCGGGGATGTCCGCGTGGGCGAGCACCTCCAGGAAGTTGGCCAGGCTGCCCTTGGCGTCGACGCTGCCGCGGCCCCACAGCTCGTCCTCGCGCCATTCGACGGGCCAGTGGTGGGGGACCGTGTCGAGGTGGCCGAGGAGGAGCAGGCGCCGGGGCCCGGTGCCGCGGGTGGCGACGAGATTGCCCGCCTTGTCGACCTCGGCGCTCATGCCGCGCTCGCGGCACCAGTCGGCGAGGAACGTGGCGAGTTCCGCCTCGTCACCCGAGACCGAGGGAACGGAGACCAGTTTGGTGAGCAGGGCGAGGTCGGCGGAGGGCTCCCGGGTGCGCCAGAACCGGGTCCAGCCCGAGGGGTCGGACATGGTGTGCGGTCCGGTGACCGCCACGTCCGCGCTGCCCTCCAGGGCCATTTCGGCCGCGCGCACCTTCTGGCGCATGCGGCCGCCGGCGTACCGGGCGCCGTCGCCGGGGTAGGCGTTCTCCAGGGTGGAGCCGGCGTCGGAAGGGTCGGTCAGCAGCCCGGCCGTGCCGGTGACCAGGCGCAGGTGGTCGGCGTCCAGCGCGTTGCTGAGGACGGCGGCCAGCACGTCGGCGTCGACGTTCAGCGGCGAGCCGCCGCCCTCGTCGGCGACCGGCGGGGACACGCAGACCACGTCGTACGCGTCCAGCAGGGCGTTCAGCCGCACGGTGTCGACCTCGGTGGGGACCCCGACGCGGTGGTCGCGGACCACCAGCGGCCGGTCCTCGGCCGACAGCGCCTTGAGCGGCCGGTTCGCCCGGCCGGTCACCAGGCCGCCGCGTGCGGCGACGGCGGTGAACACGCTCAGGCCGAGGGCCCGCAGTTCCGCCTCGGCGGCGGGCAGGGTGACCCGCTCGTAGGCGTCGACCAGGTGCGCCATCTCCTCGGGCGGGCAGTAGCGCACCGTGTCGCCGTTGGCCAGCCGCAGCTGCGGCATCGGGCGGCCGATCGCCCGGTAGTGGCGCTCGATGCCGGTCGCGCCGCCGGTGACCAGCAGCACCCGGGCGCCGCGGGCCACGAGGGCCGCGACCTCCTGGTGGATGGTCCCCCGGTCGAGGGTCGCGCTGCCCGCCTTGATCACGTACAGGGGCCTGGTCACGGCGACACCGCCGTGGTGGGCAGCCCGGCCTTCTCGTCGAAGCCGCAGAGCAGGTTCATCGCCTGGATGGCCTGGCCCGCCGCGCCCTTGATCAGGTTGTCGAGGGCGGCCACGGCGATGCACTGCCCGTCGCGGACCGCGATCGCCACCTCGGCGACGTTCGAGCCGACGACGGCCTTGAGCATCGGGAAGTCCTGCGGGGCCTTCGGCGCCGGGCGGACCCGGACGAAGGGCTTGCCGACGTACGCCTTGGCGTAGGCGCGCTTGACGTCCAGCGCCGTGACGCCGGGGCGCAGCCTCGTGTACGCGGTGACCATGATCCCCCGCGCCACGTCGAGGCTGTGGGTGGAGAACTGGAGGTCCAGGGCCGCGCCGGTGAACTCCGCGATGGCCTGGTGGATCTCCGGCGCGTGCCGGTGCCCGTACAGCTTGTGCACCCGGAAGTTCCCGGTGCGCTCGGCCGGCGGTTCGTCGCTGCCGCGTCCGCCGCCGGTGGAACCGGTCTTGGCGTCGACGATGACGTGCTCCTCCACGAGGGACTCGGCGAAGAGCGGGTAGAGGGCGTAGATGCTGGTGACGGCCATGCAGCCGGGGAGACTGATGAACCGGCTCTCGGGGACGGCCGGGCTCAGCTCCGGCACGAAGTACGCGAAGTCCTCCAGTGGGGGATGGGCCGAGGTCTTCGGGTAGTGGGTGCCGATGTCCTGGGCGTCCCGCAGCCGGAAGTCGCCGCCCAGGTTGAGGACGCGCTTCGCGTGCGCGGCGATCAGCGGCAGCCGCTCGGGCAGCGCGCCGGTGGGCAGGCACCCGAAGGCGATGTCGACGCCGTCGGTGTCCGCGAGCTCCGAGAGCGGGCGGAACTTGAGGCCGCCCGCCTTGGGGTGGTTGCGGATCCAGGGGTGGACGCTGCCGATGGTGGCGCCGGCGTTGCGTTCCGCTGAGAGGAAGGCGAGCTCCACGTCTGGGTGTTCGAGCAGCAGGCGGATCACTTCTCCGCCGGTGTACCCGCTGCCGCCGATGACGGCGACGCGGATCTTGGGGTTCCCGATGTCAGCCAAGGCGGGCCGCCTTCTCGTACGGGCGGAGGTAGTCGCCGGCCTCGACGAGCTTGCGGATGGCGTCCGGGCGCCGCGCGACCTTCGTGAAGGCGTCGGCGTAGCGCCGGGCGCGCTCCCACTCGACCGGCGAGCGCAGCTCGCGGCAGAGGACGAGGGTGCTGTCGAGCATCCCGAGGGTGACCGGGAAGTCCTCCGGGCGGTGGTCGCGCACGGCGCCCGGGTTGAGCGAGAAGGGGTAGCCGTTGCCGAAGCCGTCCCGGTGCCGGAAGGGCAGGTGGCAGGGGATGGGGGTGTTCTGCCACTCGCGGGCGGGGACGCCCTCGGCGACGAGCAGCTCGTGCACCGCTTCCTTGACCGCGTGCACGGGCAGGTCGCCCAGGCCGACGGCCTCGGGGTGCAGGGTGATCCGGTACATGTTGTACGCGTGCACGTGCCCGTCCGGGACGTGCGGCGGGGTGAACAGGCCGGTCTGCGCGAGGGCTTCGCCGAGCAGGGTGGCGTTGCGGGCGCGGATCTCGTCGTAGTACGGCAGGCGCTTGAGCTGGCTGCTGCCGAACGCCGCGGCGACCCAGGACATGCCGTAGTCGATGCCGTGCCGCTCCAGGTAGCCGACGGCCCGGTCGTACGCCTCCTGCGTGGAGAAGAAGGCGATGCCGCCCTCGCCGCCGAGCGGGAAGTTCTTGTCGGCCATCAGGCTCTGGCCGGCGGCGTCGCCGAAGGAGCTGGCGACCCGGCCGTCGATCTTGGCGGAGTGGGCGTGCGAGGCGTCCTCGACGAGGGCGAGGCCGTGCCGGTCCGCCAGGGCGCGCAGCGCGGTCACGTCGGCCGGCAGGCCGTGGACGTGCACCGGCATGAGCGCGCGGGTCCGGCTGGTGATCGCGGCGGCCGCGGCCTGCGGGTCCATGCAGTAGGTGAGCGGGTCGATGTCGACGAACACCGGGATGGCGTGCGCCGCGACGACGGCCTGGGCGGTGGCGATGAAGGTGAACGCGGGGACGATCACCTCGTCGCCGGGCTGCACGCCGGCGCCGACCAGGGCCATGTGCAGGCTGGAGGTGCCGCTGGCGGTCGGCAGGGCGTACTCGGCGCCTACGTAACCGCGGTAGGCCTCGGCGAAGTCGGCGACGACCTTCTCGGGCGCCTGACGCTGCGCGAGCATCAGGTTGAAGACGTCTTCCTTCGTGATGACGGGGAAGAGGGTGCGGCGCAGGGCCTTGGGGATCATCGCCCCGCCGCCGAGGGCGGCGAGCTCCTCCTCGATGTCCGCGGCGGCGGGCAGGGGCAGCGGGGCTGCCGGGAAGTCAGTGATCATGAGCGTGCTCCGGATGTGGCGGCGGGTCGCGCCGCTTGGGTCAGGGCCATCCGCGCGCAGGCGGCCACCAGGGGGCTCAGGCGGTAGTTGAACTGGACGCCGGGGACCAGGTCGGGGTCCGCCTCTTCCTGCGTCCACATCGTGCGCAGGTCGTAGGCGCCGAAGATCTTCAGTCGCTCGGCGCGGTTCCAGACGTCGGGGTCGTCGGTCAGGACGGCCGCGGCCGGCCCGAAGCCGAGCCCGGTCAGGTCCACGACCAGCGCGGGGGCGGTGGACCCGGCGGCCAGCTCGGCCAGCCGGTCCGCGTTGGTGGAGTCCAGCGCCAGGTAGTCGTACGCGGCCGGGCCGTCGCCGACGGCGACGGTGACGCCCAGCCAGTTCAGGAACGCCACGGTGGCCGCGTCCGCACCGGCCACGGAGATGGTGTCCCCGTGGCCGATGCGCTGGCCGGCGAGGGCCGCGTGGACGGCACCCGTACGGCTGTTGAGCAGGACGGCCTTGGCACGTCCGGTCTGCTTCGTGAGCAGCCGTTCAAGACCGGGCAGTTCCCGGTCGCTCTTCTCGATGCTCATGACCACGCCCGAGGTGAGGACGCGGGTGAGCACCGTAGCGGTATCGAACAGTTCCATGGTTGGTCTCCGTCTCACGCGGCCACGGCCGCGAGCTGCTGCGCGACGTAGGCGGCGAGGTGGCCGGCCACGTTCACTCCGTGCACGGCGGAGGAGCGGGCGAATTCAGGGTTGGCGTTCACTTCGAGCACGAGGAGCTCGCCGGTGGCGCGGTTCTCGACGAGGTCCACTCCGTAGAAGCCCTCGCCGAGGGCGTCGACGACCTGACCGCAGAGCTTTTCGATCTCCGCGGTGATCTCGACGCGCTGGACCTCGGCTCCGAGGTGGGTGTTGGTGCGCCAGTTGTCCGAGACGCGCTGGATCGCGACCACGGGAGTGCGCCCGACGACCACCACGCGCAGGTCGTGGCCCGGCTTGTCGATGTACTCCTGGACGACGACGGGGAACAGCTTGCCCGCGGCGTCGGCGGACTCACGGCCGCCGGCCCAGGCCTCGACGCACTCGACGTTGGTCATCTTGGTGACCCCGCGTCCCCAGGACCCGCTGACGGGCTTGACGACCGAGGGCAGGCCGAACTCCGTGACGGTCGAGCGGACCTGGTCGTAGCTGAAGGCGTGCCGCGTGGCCGGGTGGGGGATGTGGTGCCGGGCGAAGATCAGGGACTGCAGTCCCTTGTCGTTGCACGTCTCGATGGCCGCGGCGCGGTTGAAGGTGGGGATCGCGGCGTGCTCCAGCCTGCGGGAGACGCTGATCGCTTCACGGTGGGAGAGGTTCCTGACGAGGACGAGACCGGGCGGGCCCGTGTGGCCCGCCACGACCCCGGCCAGATCCTCCATGAGCAACGGCTGTGCCGTCAGGCCCTCGTCACGCAGCGCTCCGAGAATGAGTTTCTCGTCGGGCCGCAGCATGGTGACCGAGAGCAGGACCTGGGCGTCTGTCATCACTCGCCCCAGTCCTCTTCCACCTCGGGGGCCAGGTCCAGGCGCACGGCGGCGTCGGACTTCTCGACCACCTCGTGCTCCTGGCCGCAGGCCGTGCACTCGGTGATTTCACCCTTCTCCCAGTCCTCCTGAATTTCGAATTCCGAGTCGCATACGAGGCACTTCGGGGCCGCAATTGCGGTGGTCATTACGAAAACTCCTTCTGTAAATTGGCATGCCGAAATATCCGGACGATGAGTCTTTGCCTGCTTGGTCCGAGGGTGTGGCGAGATTCGTGGCCGAAAATCACCCCAACCGTTCCGGGGTCAGAGCGACGACCGCGATCCAGCAGATCCGTCGGACCCTTCGGATCCGTCGGCGGAGGCGTCCGCCCGGGGTGAACTGTCGGAATCCGCAGTTCATCGCGTGCGATGCCGGGGCTCAGCCCCAGCCCGGGTCCGGCGTGGTCGTCTTGGCGGCGGCGGTCACCTGATCGGCGCCGCCCGGAATGGCGGTGACTCCGATCAGTACTGCGGCGGCCACTGCGAGAGTGCCCAGAACTTTGCGCAGAAAGTGACTGAGGTCCATTTCTCGTTCCCCCTGGGATATTTCGATCGAGCCGGTCTGTGCTGCCCTTTCTGTGAAGAGAATGACCCAGGGGGCGAGGTTGCGGGAAGCACCCACAGGCATCAGGATCATGCATTGCGGAAACCTGAAGGGGGAGCTCATGTGCACCAGACCGGAAAACCGTGAGGCCGGGAACCACACCGAGATCTGCGAGGAGGGGCGACGGGTCTACCGCGTCGCCCTGTTAAACGGGTCGGTGGACAAGGCCGAGGCTCCCGCGTGTCTGTCGGAGCTGGGGCTGCTGACGTCCTCGGCGGGGGACCCGGGCACCCTCGTGCCGGTGCCGCCCTCGGTCGCGACCTCGGCCCAGGCGTACCCCGTTGAGCAGGCCATCCTCGCGCAGCAGCAGCGTCTGGCCGCGCTGCGCGCGTCGATGTCCGAGGTGGAGAGCATCTACCAGGAGGCGCGGCAGCACGGGGACCCGGCCGTGGAGCGGCTGGTCGGACCGGCCGTGATCGCCGCGGCACTGGACGAGGCCACCCAGGCGACCACCGAGGAACTGCTGACCGCGCAGCCCGGCGGCAGTAGGCCCGAGGGGATCCTCGCCGAGTCCCTGCGGCGGGTCGTGCAGGCCCAGGAGCGGGGTGTCGTCCAGCGCACCCTCTACCAGCACACGGTCCGGGCGCACGGCCCGACCCTCGACTACATCAGGACCGTCACCGAGGCGGGAGTCGCGGTGCGCACCCTCGACGAGGTCTTCGACCGGCTGATCGTCTTCGACCGGTCCGTCGCGTTCATCCCCGACAAGGGGGCGGGCGACCGGAGCAATCACGCCCTGGTCATCCGAGACGTCGCCATCGTGCACTTCCTCGCGTCGGTCTTCGAGCACGCCTGGGAACGCGCCGAGCCGGTCGCCTTCAAACCGGCCCAGCAGCGCCCCCGGCTGCTCACCGACAAGACGCGGCTGCGGGTGCTGCAGCTCATGGTCGACGGCTACACCGACGCCGCGATCGCCAGCCGCCTCGGCATGAGCACCCGCACCGTGGCGACCCACCTGAAGAAGGCCTCGGACATGCTCGGCAGCAACAGTCGCGCCCAGCTCGCCTACTTCACGGCGCGCACCGGCCTCCTGGGCGACTCCTCGTCCGACGGCTGCCTCTGCGATACGCAGGGCGGCGGCGCGTGCGGGGGCGCCGGCGGCGGGCACGCCCCCGCCGACCTGGACGCCTGATGCCCTCCGACCTGCGCCGCCCGCCTGCCCGAGCCCGTCCTGCGGGCCGGCCGGGCCCGGGCGGGCGGGGAGAACGCAGAAGGCCCCGGCCGGTTTCCCGGTCGGGGCCTTCAAGTGCCCGGTGAGGCACTGGCGGAGGATACGAGATTCGAACTCGTGAGGGGTTGCCCCCAACACGCTTTCCAAGCGTGCGCCCTAGGCCACTAGGCGAATCCTCCGCCGCAAACAATACAAGACGTTGAGGGGTGCTCGCGAACGTGATCGTCGGGCGGGTGACCGGGTCCCGGCCGGGGTCGATTCCGGGGGCGTGCATCCGCTAGGGTGGGCTCAGCCCCTCACGTGGCGCTATCTCACCCAACTCCCCCAGGGCCGGAAGGCAGCAAGGGTAAGTGGGCTCTGGCGGGTGCGTGGGGGGCGCTTTGCGTTCCTGGGGGCCCCGGAGGAGTCGGAAGGCCACCGTTGTCGGTGGGCCCGGATAACCTCGTAGACGTGTCGTCCCTTGCGCTGTACCGCCGCTACCGCCCCGAGTCGTTCGCCGAGGTCATCGGGCAGGAGCATGTCACTGCCCCGCTGATGCAGGCCCTGCGGAACAACCGGGTCAATCACGCGTACCTGTTCAGCGGGCCGCGCGGGTGTGGAAAGACGACCAGCGCGCGCATCCTCGCCAGGTGTCTGAACTGTGAGCAGGGCCCCACTCCGACCCCCTGCGGCGAGTGCCAGTCCTGCCGCGACCTCGCCCGGAACGGGCCGGGGTCCATCGACGTCATCGAGATCGACGCCGCCTCGCACGGTGGTGTGGACGATGCCCGTGACCTGCGGGAAAAGGCCTTCTTCGGGCCCGCGTCCAGCCGGTACAAGATCTACATCATCGACGAGGCCCACATGGTCACCTCGGCGGGCTTCAACGCCCTGCTGAAGGTGGTCGAGGAGCCGCCGGAGCACCTCAAGTTCATCTTCGCCACGACGGAGCCGGAGAAGGTGATCGGGACCATCCGGTCCAGGACGCACCACTACCCCTTCCGACTGGTGCCGCCCGGAACCCTGCGCGACTACCTCGGCGAGGTCTGCGGCCGTGAGGGCGCCCGGGTCGAGGACGGAGTGCTGCCGCTCGTCGTGCGCGCCGGCGCCGGCTCCGTGCGTGACTCGATGTCCGTCATGGACCAGCTGCTGGCCGGTGCGGGTGAGGAAGGTGTGACGTATGCCATGGCCACCTCCCTGCTCGGGTACACGGAGGGGTCGCTGCTCGACTCCGTCATCGACGCCTTCGCCGCCGGGGACGGGGCCGCCGCCTTCGAGGTCGTGGACCGGGTGGTGGAAGGCGGGAACGATCCCCGGCGCTTCGTCGCCGACCTGCTGGAGCGGCTGCGCGACCTCGTGATCCTGGCCGCCGTGCCCGACGCCGGGGAGAAGGGGCTGATCGACGCCCCCGCCGACGTCGTGGAGCGGATGCAGGCCCAGGCCTCCGTCTTCGGGGCCGCCGAGCTGTCCCGCGCCGCCGATCTGGTCAACACCGGGCTCACCGAGATGCGGGGCGCGACCTCGCCCCGGCTGCAGCTGGAGCTGATCTGCGCCCGCGTGCTGCTGCCCGCCGCCTTCGACGACGAGCGGTCCTTCCAGGCCCGGCTCGACCGGCTGGAGCGCAGCGGGGCCGCGGCCTTCGCCGCCGGGCCGCAGGCCGCGGCGGCGCCCGCCATGGGATACGTACCGGCGCCCGAGGCGCACGCCATGGCGCCGGTCGGGCCCGGTGGGGGCGTCGCCGCCGCGCGTGCCGCCGTACGGGCTCCCGAGCCCGCCCCCGAGCCGGTGCGAGCCCCGGAGCCCGCTGCCGCTGCCGCGGTCGCTCCCGTTCCCGAGCCGGTGGCGCCGCCCGCCGCCGCCCCGGCCCCCGCCGCCGGTGCCTGGCCCGGAGCCTCCGCGCCCGGCCAG